>NZ_BAACAN010000001.1:0-302405 GCF_054687055.1 Segatella asaccharophila
TCTGAAAAGGAGACTTCTTGCTTCTGATTCGCCATATCTAAAGGATTAAAGGATTTATACTGTGGCAAAGATACAAAAAATCCCTTTTCATTCCCTTTGGCGAAAGACAATCATGTACGTTTCATATTGCATTTTAATAGGAATAATAAACAGAATAAATAAATGGAGAAGATTTTCTCCATTTATTTGTATAGACTATGGCAGGATAATCATGCTTCTTCTTTAAAGCGGACAGCTGTTTTCTCTATCTCAAGTCCCTGCTGATAATTTTTGATGTATGTATTGAATCCTTCCACTTCTTCTTTAGTAGGAGAGATTTCTGTACCCGAATTACCGGCAAAGACATTGGTATCCAGAAACTCAGCCAGCGATTGTTTCCTGGTGTTGTTGACAAGGTAAGAAGCCAGAAGAGCAATGCCCCAGGCACCACCTTCACCTGCTGTTTCCATGACATAGATGGGTGAGTTGAGGGCGGCAGCCAGAATACGTTGCCCTACACCCTTAGTTTTGAAGAGACCGCCGTGACCTGTAAATCTGTCTACATTGACCTTTTCTTTGTTGAAAAGGATATCATTGCCAATCTTTAGTACGGCTACGGATCCATAGAGGTGTGCACGCATGAAGTTGGCAAGATTGAACTTGTCGTTGGCAGAACGGACGAAGAGTGGTCGGCCTGCTTCAAGTCCTGTTACAGGTTCTCCTGAAAAATAATTATAGGAAAGAAGCCCGCCGCAGTCAGCATCACCTTCAAGAGCATGATTGTAGAGTTTGCTGAAAATTTCATCCATGTCAACAGGCACACCGAGCAGTTGCTGGTATTCTTTGAAGAGACCAACCCATGCATTCAGATCAGATGTACAGTTGTTACAATGCACCATGGCAACGGGACTGCCGTCAGGTGTCGTCACCATATCAATAACCTGATAAGGCCGGGAAAGATTTTTTTCCAAAACGATCATGGAGAAAGAAGATGTTCCGGCAGATACATTTCCTGTACGTTGCTTAACGGCATTTGTCGCAACCATTCCTGTTCCCGCATCACCTTCAGGAGGACAGACAGGTATGCCGGCTTTCAGATGGCCTGACACATCAAGTCTTTTTGCGCCATCTTCTGTCAGTGTGCCAGCATCTTCTCCTGCCAGCAAGACCTTTGGGAGAAGGTCTTTGATTTTCCAGTGGAATCCTTTCGGCGCTATGAGCTTGTCAAACTTTTCAGCCATTGTGTCATTATAGTTCTTTGTAACGGGGTCTATCGGTAGCATACCCGATGCATCACCGATACCTAGTACTTTTTTCCCTGTGATCTGCCAGTGGATATATCCGGCAAGAGTAGTCAGAAATTTAATGTTCTTGACATGCTCCTCACCATTAAGGATAGCCTGGTAAAGGTGAGAAATACTCCAACGGAGAGGAATATTGAAATTGAAGAGGGCTGAAAGTTCTGCTGCCGCCTTACCGGTGTTCGTATTACGCCATGTGCGGAATGGCACCATGATACGTTCGTTCTTGTCAAAAGGCATATAACCATGCATCATCGCACTGATGCCGATGGCTGCCAGGTTCTCAATCTCTGTATCGTATTCCTTTCTGACATTGGAACGCAGATTAGCATAGCAATCCTGCAAACCGTACCAGATAGCTTCAATACTATACGTCCAGAGACCGTCAACGAGTTGGTTCTTCCACTCGTGACTGCCCTGGGCCAGAGGTTTATTATTCCGGTCGATCAGGACGGCTTTGATTCTGGTAGAGCCGAACTCTATACCCAGAATAGCCTTTCCTGATTCGATCGTAGATTTTGAGTCTGCATTCATATTATCTCAAAGCCTTGTTCAACATGTAATACATTTCATTCCAGCGAAGTTCCTTCTTGAACTGTTCAGGATCGGTATCCTTATTGATGATGCAGCCTTCAATGTCTGCAATGACAGCATAATCACGCCAGTATTCATCAGTAAGTCCGAAGGAGAAACAAGAGTGGTGGGCACCGCCGGCTTCCATCCAGCAGCCTACTCCCTTTTCAAAGGTAGGTTCAGGAATCCAAAGGGCAGAAGCTACAGGCAATTTAGGTAGAGGCTTACTCTTGATCAGGTTGACGTCATCGGCGATGAGGCGGAAACGGTTACCGAGATCAACAATAGTGGCTGTAATGCCGTGCCCTTGTTTGGTCGTGAATACCAGGCGTGCCGTCTGGCTTTTACGGATGCCGATACCCAGGAAATGAACTTCCAGACGAGGCTTTGCTTCCTCTGAGATATCCGGATTGACTTCCAGCATGTGAGATTCCAGAATAGCGGTCTTGTCCCCGTCGAAGTCCAGGGTATAGTCCTCAAGGAACGATGTGCCTCCTTCAAGTCCCTGGCTCATGAACCATGTCGTACGATAGAGTGCGGCACTCTTCCAGTCGCCTTCAGCTCCAAAACCGAAACCATCATGCATCATACGCTGAGAAGCCAAGCCAGGGATCTGATCAAATCCACGTCCAGTCTTTTCTACATTATAGTCACCCAGATCATCGAAATTGGTTGTGAATCCCTTTGCCCCGAAAGCCTTTAATACAGAACGGAGGGTCAACTCAGCTTTTGCAGAGTTCCAGATTTTCCTGTAGCCTTCTGACTTTCCGTCTTTCAGGTTATCTGCAACTGTATATTCCTTGAAATAGACATTGTGGACCAGATCATCCACATCTTTATCCTTGATCTGATCAAAGTACTCCATGACCGTTGAGAATGGGCAGTAATCCACATGGTAGCCGAGAACCTGTTCTGCGGATACCTTGTCTCCATCCGTGACGGCAACATTGTTCATCTGATCACCGAAGCGGAGGATCAGACAGTCATGAGCGTCAGCCCAGCCGGCGCATACGCGTTCCCAGACGGCGATATGATCCTGTGTCTTAGCATCTTTCCAATAGCCAATGACCGTCTTGCAGGGTTTACGTAGCCGGGCAATGATATGTGCATATTCACGATCACCATGAGCACTTTGATTCAGATTCATGAAGTCCATGTCCATAGTATCGTATGGGATGTGCTGATTATACTGGGTGTGGAGATGGAGGAGAGGCTTTTGCAGGATCTGCAGGCCGTGAATCCACATCTTGGCAGGAGAGAAAGTATGCATCCAGGTGATGACGCCTACACATTTCTGGTCTGTGTTGGCCGCAGACATCACAGCAGCTACTTCATTTGTATTGTTTGCTGTACCTTTATAGACAACCTTAATAGGCAGGCGTCTGGATTTATTTAATCCATCAACCATTTCTTTTGAGTGTCCGTCTACTTGTTTAACAGCATCACCACCATAAAGGAGTTGTGCTCCTGTAACAAACCATACTTCAAAGTTTTCAAATGTTTTTACCATAGTAATGTTTTTGTTTTTAGTTCTTGATATTTCAGTTATTCAACCTGTCTTTTTTGGGATGACAGGTCTGAAAAGATTTAAGCTTTTCTTTTTCTTTGTCCATAATACGCATTCGGGCCATGCTTGCGGTTGAAATGTTTTTCTATTAGTAACGGGTTCATGGTCGTATTCGGGTTAACCGAGAACGATATAAAAGCCATTTTTGCTACCTGTTCAGCTACCACTGCATGATAGACCGCTTCATCCGGATCCTTACCCCATGTGAAAGGACCATGGTTTTTGACCAGTACCCCGGGAGTATAGACTGGATTGATCTTTCCTTTTTTGAATCGGTTGACAATGACTACTCCCGTATTATACTCGTATTCATCCATCTGGTCTCTTGTCATATCTTCCGTGCAGGGAATGGCATCATGGAAATAATCAGCATGTGTCGTACCGATGTTCGGGATGTCCATTCCAGCCTGAGCCCAGGCGGTGGCGTAGGTAGAGTGGGTATGTACGATACCTCCGATTTCCGGGAAATTGCGATAGAGCACAAGGTGAGTGGGGGTATCTGAAGAAGGATTCAGAGTACCTTCTACTACCTGTCCTGTTTTCAGGTCTACAACCACCATATCGGATGCTTTCATCGTGTCGTAATTGACCCCTGAGGGCTTGATGACCATGAGTCCTCTGTTTCGGTCAATACCGGAAACATTTCCCCAGGTAAAGAGTACAAGATGGTGCTTTACCAAGTCTAAGTTGGCCTTAAAGACCTTTTCTTTTAAATCTTCCAGCATATATTTATCTTAAGAGTTTATTCAGAGTTTGAATGTCGGATCTTCTAAATAGATTCGTTTGTTAAAGCGGTATAATGCAGCACCGCGTTTGGAAGTTAACTTATCAATGAGGCCTGTTTTTTCTACGAAATCAAACTGTTTGATCCGGTTTCTGAAATTACGCTTGTCGATTTTCTCATCAAGAATAGCCTCATAGACGGATTGCAGTTGGGTGAGCGTAAAAAGATTCGGCAGGAGATTAAAGATCAGAGGCTCCGTATTAATATGCCGTCTGAGCATCAGGATCGTATCTCTTACCATCAGGTTATGGTCAGAATAAAGCAGAGGCATATTCTCCAGGTCAACCCATTCCAAGCCATATTTCCTTCGCAACTTATCATCATAGTCCTTGGCATTGATCAAAGCGCAATAGGCTATTGAAATGACCCGTTCTCCAGGGTCACGGTTGATAGCGCCGTAAGCACCTACCTGCCGCATATAGATCTTGTTCAGTCCGGTGAGTTCCAGAAGATCTTTGTTGGCCGCTTCTTCCAGACTTTCGTCGCTGCCAACGAACCTTCCGTAAAGAGACCATTCTCCACGTCCCGGATCCATCTGCCGTTTACCGATAAGGAGTTTGAGGTGTTTGGTTTCAAATCCCAATACAATACAGTCGACGGAGACGAGTACTTTCGAATGTTCTCCATAATAACTTTTCATTGCATTATTTTTATCAAATTCTTATATGGGTTCATCCGGGATCAATCCCCGGATGAACAGTCCTGCAAAATGAATTACCAGAAGAGAACGTAGAATACAGTGATGAGAGCTACAACTCCTAAAGATGCGATGACATCCCACTTGTTCCAACTGCGCCGTGTTTCCTGACGCTCTTCTTTACTCTGCGTGAGATAAGTGATACCTTTGAGCTTTTCTTCACTGGCCTGTTTGGTAAACAGGCTGACTATGATCATGACAATTATCGTCAGGATCAGTAGGCAGATTTCAAAGATAAGCCAGTTGGTGTCCCAGAACCAGCCCAGTCCTCTTTGCAGGGAAGAAGCATCAAGGGCATTCTTCACAGGTGCAATTTGGGTGATAAAACGGACCATGCCGATAAGAAACCCTGTAACGATACCTACCTCTCCTGCTTTAGGAGTAATTTTCTTTGTGAAGACACCCATGACGAAGACGGCCACAATGGCGGGAGCAAGAATGGACTGGACATCCTGAAGATATTCATAGAGTCCTTTACCTGCCATTAAAGGGATCATGCAGAGACCGATAATGACGACTGTGATGGTGGCGAGCCTGCCTACCCATACCAGCTTTTTCTCACTTGCATCTTTATGGTGCGGTTTATAGAAGTCCACCGTATAAAGTGTGGCGCAGGAATTGAAGAATGCGCTCAGAGAAGTGACCAAGGCACAGATGAAACCTGTGGTAACCAGCCCCTTTACACCTGCGGGCAGTACGAATTTCACAAGTAATCCAAAGGCCTCATCGGTGTTGTCCATCGTAAATCCGTTGACATGATTTTTTGCCAGTGCCATAGCGACCATACCCGGAATCAGAAACATGAATACGGGCAGGCATTTCAGGTATCCGGCAGCGATGGTGCCACGACGGGCACGACGCATGACGGCCTCATCACTTTCATGATCCCCCTGGCCGAGTACTCTTTGTACAATATGCTGGTCAGTACAGAAGTACCAGAATCCGATAATGGCCGAACCGATGATCACACCGATGCCCGGAAACTGTCCGTATAGTGGATCATGCGGGTCCATGTGTACCAGATGATTGGTTCCGTAGCCATTGTCCATGGTACTGGCTGCCGCCATCATTGTATGCCAGCCATGGGGGATGCTTCCTCCTCCTAATACAGCCAAAGACAGGAAGAGCACGAGGAAAGCGCCTACAATCAAGATAGGTGTCTGGATCTTGCTCATGGTCATCACACCTTTCATTCCTCCAATGACTGTGATGATACCTGTGATGATGATTAATCCGATGGCTCCTACCCAGAAGTTCAAGCCCATCAGACTTTCCAGAAAGATGCCTCCCGTGAAGGCTGTTACACTCACTTTTGTGAGGATGTAGGACACCAGAGTGATAATACTCAGCCAACTACTTGTCGTACGGGTATACCGGCGGCTCAAGAATTCGGGCATGGTGAAAACTTTTGCATGCTGATAGATTGGCACAAAAAGCCAGCCTAAAAGTAGGATGCACCATCCTTGCATTTCCCAATGGGCCATACCGAATCCGGTTTTTGCTCCGGCTCCAGCTAAACCTACCAGGTGTTCTGAACCTATATTTGCAGCAAAAATGGCTGCACCGATGACCCACCACGGTTCTCCTTTTCCCAGAAAATATCCGCCGGAAGTTTCATTCTTCTCTCTTCTCTTTTCTTTTGATATGGATCTCATCACGGCCCATCCGATCAGGACTACTCCTAAAAACAGGACTACCCAGTCGAGCCATATAAATTCATGTATTGACCAATTCATTGTTCTTTGTTTCAGTTAAGGTCTCTGTTATTATTTGCGATTATTTCTTTACACTGAACTTGAAGGCAAGATGGGAATAATATTTCTGCCCCGGTTTCAGGTACGGATTAGAAAATTCCCAGCCTTTGGTCTTCTCCATAATTTTGGTAGGAGAATCCGGATATTTTTGACTTTCCAGGCAGACACTCACATGTTTCGGGTATTTGATGCCGTGTTTGCAAGCAATCCCGGTGCCCTGGAAGTTCCCTGTGTAAACTTGAAGGCCCGGTTCATTGGTAAAGACCTGGAGCAAAATTCCTGTTTGGGGTGAATAGAGACTGGCTGCAACTTTTGTGTCATTGCCCTTGCCATTCTTAAAGGTGTTCAGACACCAGTTATGGTCATAGCCGGTCGCATTTCTGATTTGATCGTATGTCGTGTCCACAATTGTCTTCTGGATGGCATGAGGTGTCCGGAAATCCATAGGCGTCCCAGCTACGCTTTTGATTTCTCCCGTTGGAATATAGTACTTATCCGATGGAGTAAATTTGTCAGCATTGATATATAAAACCTGGTTCGTACCAACTTTTGAAGGATCACCGTTCAGGTTAAAATAGGAATGATTGGTCATGTTGACCACCGTTTCTTTATCTGTCGTGGCCTGGAAAACAATATCCAAGGTGTTGTTGTTCTTTACAGTATAGGTAGCAGTAGCTTTGACGGTTCCCGGGAAACCGTTGGCTCCGTCCGGTGAAGTGAGGGCAAAGATGACGGATGAATCTGTTTGGGCTTTTACGTCATAGATCTTGTTAGCCCATCCTGTGTTTCCACCACCATGGAGACAGTTGCCATGGTCGTTGGCACGTAACTTATAGGTCTTCCCACCTATTGTCAATTTTGCATTCTTGATACGGTTTGCATAGCGGCCTACAGAAGCCCCGAAGTCAGATGGACTGTTTAAGGTATCTGCATATTGGCGGATGTTGTCATAGCCCAGTACTACATCTGTAGGTTTGTTGTTCTTGTCAGGCACTGAGATGGATACCACACGCCCTCCATAATTGGTCAGGCATACTTCCATTCCCTTATTGTTCTTAAGTGTTATCAACTCGGTCTTTTTCCCATTGATTGTTGAATCAAAATCTGCTGGGTGAAGGCCAGATACTGTGGTTTGTGCATTTTGGTTAGCACCACATGAGGCAAGCAACATTGTTGTTATTCCTGCTCCCAAAAATAGATTTTTTAAGTTTCTCATTCCTGAGTGATTATTAAGAGATTTGACTTATTGAGTGTAAAATTAGCAATTTTCTTTTATTCTTTTCCCTTTCATTCTCTTTTTCTTTAAATAATAGTGTAAATATAACACTTTTTAAGAATATGAAGGGAATTTCAGTGGCGTAAATCTGTCTATATCAGCTCCGAAAGAGTCTCTGTATCTGCATCTGTGGAATTGAGGTTTTATGGGTTCAAATAATATTGTTTTTTTTAACGGTAAGTCAGAATCATAATCACTGATTCTTTCACATAATGGTTAATTGTGACCAGATTCTTTAGAACACAAGGACCAAAATGGTTCATTTTGGTCACCGTACAGACTGCCACATATTGCTCCTCCATGTACCCCCCCGGAATCAGGTGTCAAGGGACTTTAAGGCCCTAAAATCAGAGGTATACTGTAAACAACAACCATATTATCAGAGTCACTTTATTCTTGAAACATAATAAGATGGTTAAAAGCCCAACTTTATAAAATGATCCGTTTTATGCATTAGTATCACTTTTTCCTTCTTGTTGATGCCTTTTCATATATTCCCTGGGAGACATGCCATAGAAATTTTTAAAGGCGGTAGAAAAAGAGGTTAAATTACTGAATCCGCAGGCATACATGACTTCCGATATGTTTTGATGACCTTTTGTAAACAGACAGGCGGTTTGCTTTAATCGGACATTTCTAATGAAATCATGCGGTGTCTGGTTGGTGAGTTCTTTCATCTTTCTGTAAAGGTGCACACGGCTGATTCCCACTTCATTGGCAATCATCTCGACATTTAGTTCTGTGTTGTTGAGATTCTTGTTTATGACAGACATGATCCTATCCAGGAGTTTGTCATCAGGTGTTTCGATATTTACAGGATTCAAATCGTTATCACGGTCTTCATTTCCGACAAATTTGTTACGGAGAATTTCTCTTTCTTTTAGCAGATTGGTGATTGTCCTTTTTAGGATGTCCATATTGAAGGGCTTTACTATATATGCGTCAGCTCCTGTTTCCAGACCTTCCAGGCGGTCTTCATCACGGCTTTTTGCCGTGAGGAGGATGACCGGGATATGATTGGTGTTAATGTTGGATTTGATTTTTGCACACAAGGTGTTTCCATCCATTACAGGCATCATGATATCACTGATCACCAAAGCCGGGATTTCTTGGCAGATAACCTTTAGTGCTTCTTTTCCATTTCCACAAACCAGAATGTTAAAGTCCTTTCTCAGTTGTAATCTTAAATAGTTGCGAATATCTTCGTCATCCTCAACAATGACTATAGTCTGGCGTTTGCGGGTGGAAAGTTTGTTGAACAGTTCTTCCTTATTAAGTCCTGGTCTTTCCGGAATCGTGTTGTCAGACTGGACTTTCAATGGATGACAGTCATCATTATTTTCGTCCGTTAATTCTTCCGGTGAAAGATGAGCACAGCCTAAAGGCAGAGTGACAATAAATTTGCAGCCTTTCTCACCGTTCTGGTTGTTCCGTGCGATGATCGTACCATGGTGAAGTTCGACGAGAGACCGGGTAAGGTCCAGTCCTATTCCTGTTCCAGGCAGGGTATCATTAGAATTCGATGGGTTCTGGTAAAAACGACGGAAGATGGTTTCCAACTTATTTTCCGGAATATTTTCCCCATCGTCTTTGATAGTGATACGAGCATTTTTCTCGTCGTGAGTCAGGATGATCTCCACATTTCCTCCTGCAGAAGTAAATTTAAAGGCATTGGATAATAAATTCATCAAGATCTTGTCGAAGTTATCACGATCAATGTATACATTCATCGGTTTTTCATCAGAAGTAAATGTGAATTTGATATTTCTGGTTTCGGCCTCCTGTGAAAACAGTCGATAGATATCATCTGTGAAAGCGACAAGATCGGTTCTTTTCATCTGCATATTCATGAGTCCCTTATCTATTTTCCGTAAATCCATCATTTGATTGATAAGGTGCAAGATACGGGTAGCATTCCGTCTTATGATTTCATATATGCTTCTTCTATAAGTATTCTTATCTTCCTTCATCAACGACTGCAGAGGAGTTAGAATAAGTGTCATCGGGGTACGGATCTCATGGCTGATATTCATGAAGGCCTTGATTTTTGCTTCTCCCAACTGTTCCGCGTGGATATGTTCCTGCATACGCAGTCTGGCTTGTTCCTTATGCTTGCGGCTGCTTATCAGCCAATAGATAAGTCCTGTGGCAAGAAGAAGATAAATGAAACGTGCCCAAAGAGAGGCATACCATGCGGAGTGGACAACTACGGAAAATGATTTGAGAGAGGATTCAAGATTATTGTTTATAGCCTTAACCAGAAAATGGTAAGTACCCGCTGACAGGTGGCTGAAAGTAATCTCATTCACTCCAGGCTGCAGACGTTTCCATTTCTCTCCATTTATCTTATATAAATAGGTGATATGGTCAGGGTTATCAAAAGTCAGGGTGGAAAGTTGTATGGAGAAGGAGTTATCAGCCCAGGCGAGATTAAATTTATCGGTATTGATAACCGGTCTGTCTGTAATCTGATAGATCCCGGATTTCATGCCAGCAATAACATGTTCATTGCCAACTATAAATCCTGTGATTTTTACAGAAGCGTGCCATTGGGGCTGGTGAATATTTTGTGGGTTGAACCAAGTGATTCCTCCTGTACCTCCGAAAATCATTAATTTCCCATCGGCTGTTTGGCAGGATGCCCCATCTGAGAATTCATTGCTCTGCAAGCCGTTGTCGACATAGAAGTTCATCGTCCTTCCCTTGTCAGGGTCAAATTTAGAAAGTCCGTGGTTAGTCCCGATCCACAGATTACCCGATTGGTCGGGCTCTATGGAGGCAATGCCATTATCGGGAAGACCATCGTTGATAGTGTATACGTGCAGAGAATGTCGTTTCAGGTTATAGCAACAGAGGCCCTCATTTGTGCCTACCCATATTCTGCCATGAATATCTTCACGGATGATTCTGGAAAAAGTACCATAGTCTGGGCAGTTGCAACCGAAGGTGCTCGTCCAACTGTTATGGATGAGATCCAGGCAGCATATACCTACGGATGAAGCGATGAACAGACGGCGTCCATCACGGGAAAGTTGTAATTTAGAAAGATAATTGTTAGGAATACTGTTTTTGTGCCGGTTCAGATCAGCTCCATTCATCATACGGTAATTCAGGATGCTCTGACTTTTCCTGTCCAGCCGGATCAGTCCCTTTCCCATTGTGGCGAACCACAGGTTTCCCTGTTGGTCAGGGACAATGTCGAAGACACTAAGTTCACCATTTTGTTTCAGGTTTTGGGGATGCCATGCTCCTGATGACGGATCAATATAGCCGCAACCTTCACGCCAGGACCCTGCCCAGATATGTCCTCGAGAGTCTTCAGCCAGCGTAAGGACAGAAAGAGGCAGGTTCGTGTAATGACGGATCAGTTGGAAATGGCTGTTCAGTTCATAGAGTCCATCCTTGTCCGTTCCAATCCAGATATGTTTTTTATGGTCAATAAGAGTACTGATTACACAGTTGCCGCCAATGACATTGTCATGCCCCAGGCGGTAGCCCATATAACCAAATTGAATCCGCTCTGCAGGTTGCATGAAGACACCTTTTTGGAGCATTCCTAACCATAGATTATCATATCTGTCTTCCAGAATAGAACAGATTTTGGTTCTGGACAGATCAATTTCCCTGCTGTAATAAGGATTTTTCTGAAGTGTATTTTTCTGTGGATTGTAAATATATATCCCTTGTCCGTCTGTTCCCAATAAAAGATTTCCTTTATGGGAGAGTGTAAGGCAAATAAGGGGAAGGTGTCCTGTCTGTCGGACTTTCGTAAAGGTGTTGCTATTAGCCGGTTTACGGTAAAGTCCGTAATTGAGCAGGGCGGCATAGATATTTCCGTGTTGGTCTTCACAAATATCCCGAACAGATTCTCTCCGCTGACGATCATTGAAAAAACAGAATATTCGTTTACCTTTGAAGGTGATAAGCCCGTTATTTTCTGTTATGATCCATAATTTTCCACTATGATCTTCCATGGACTTTTCTATATATCTGAATTTCTTGAAAGGGTAGCCCAGGCTCTTGGCTATGCCTCCCCGTATCCGTATCAGGCCATAACCGGATGAACTGGCAATAAGGTCGCCATTATGGCGTTGAATGATGTTTGTAATATAAGTTTTTATTTTTTTCCCATCAGGTCCAACCATCTTTATGCTATGGAACAGACTGCCATTGTAAGTTTCTATGCCACTATTGGTTCCTAAGAAGATCATTCCATTGCGGTCTTGCGTGATGCAATTTACATAATTATTTTTCAGACCGTAGTTTTCTGGTGCTTCTTTTGAGATTGTCCGGAATTGATAGCCATCATAGATGTCTAGTCCGTTGCGTGTGGTAATCCATATAAAACCATCGTGATCCTGGAATACTTGTGTAACGAAATTGCTGACAAGCTGATTGTCTGTGCTGTAGAGTTTTCCGATTTGAGCCATTAAACGCTGCTGGCATAAAAAGAGAATACTGATGAGTATGAAAAGATATTTGTTCTTCATGATTTCGTTTTTGATGAGGCAAATATAATTGTTTTTTTTGAAGAAATGCGTTCAGATTTCTCTTTTGTGTAAAAAGTAGCCCGGAATGTAACATGGTGGAAAGTTTATGATACTTGGTAATAACGGTAAAGTATATGTATGATTTTAGTGCAGTTTTTAGAGATTATTTATTATCTTTGTCGGAAAGAACTACGAAGGTAAAGTGCCATGATGAAAAGGAAGTTAGTGTTAACCTTTATTTCAATCTTCTTGACTTTAGAATGATCAGGTCAGGAAAAACCATAGGCTGACAGGATATTGAAAAGTGGGCCCGATACTTTAATATTCATAAGGATACTGTGAATGCTATTCTTAGCGATGAAAACTAAGGATTCTCAATGTGTTCAGGCACTTATCTTAAAGGTTCCTCTATGTGAAAAACTATCGTGAGAAACTTAAGTTTAAACATAATGATGCATAAAAAACGATATTTTTGTTTTCTAACGGTCTTGATGCTGTTCTTCACCAATGTTGTCTGGTCACAAGAGAACATACTTTGGTATACCCGTCCTGCTGCTGAATGGCTTGAGGCCCTGCCGATCGGAAATTCCAGAATGGGCGGAATGTATTTCGGCGGAATCGTAAAAGATGAACTTCAGTTGAATAATGAGACTTTCTGGTCGGGGTCTCCATACCAGAACAATGGAAAGGAAGCACTTGTGCACCTTAGAGCAGTACGAGATTCAATCTTCTCGAATGATGAAATGGCCGCCTATCGATTGATTAACCGATATTTTGTGGTTGGTCCTCATGGGATGAGATACCTTACCTTAGGGAGCATGTTCTTGAGTATGAAAGGGCAATATGCTGCTCTCGTGCGTCATTACTATCGTGATCTGGACCTGAAGAAAGCTGTCGCCCATATTTCCTATTCTATTGGAAATGTGGATTACAAGAGAGAAATTTTTGCCTCTTTGGCTGATAAAGTTATTGTTATGAGATTGGAAGCCAACCGGAAAGGAGCACTCTCTTTCTCGCTGAGACATCATTGCGTGTTAGGAGGATCCCACCGTGTGGAGGGACATACACTGATAGCTACAATTAAAGGAGTCGCACAAGAGGGTGTACCTGCCGGACTTACAGCTGAGTGTCGCTTCCATGTAGTCAGTGATGGCCATATTCATGATTATGGAGACAGTATTGTGATTGATGGAGCCCAAAAGGCAACAATCTATATTACTTCTTCAACCAATTTTGTTAATTATCATGATATCAGCGGAAATCCGTCTAAGCAGAATGTTCAGATACTTCAGCAAGCCTTAAGATACAATTATCCGATGCTCTTGAAGCGGCATCAGATGACCTATGGCCGGCAATATGATCGTGTGAGTCTTGTCCTTGATCGTTCGGAGAAATCTAGTGAAGAAACTGATCGCCGACTGGCTGATTTTGCAGGAGGGAGGGATATGGCTCTTGTGGCCTTGATGTTCCAGTATGGCCGCTATCTATTGATTTCTTCTTCCCAGGCTGGAGGGCAGCCAGCTAATCTGCAAGGTGTATGGAATGATAAACTTTATGCTCCGTGGGACAGTAAATATACGATTAACATCAATACGGAGATGAATTATTGGATAGCCGGTCCTGGAAATCTGCCAGAGGCGGAGATGCCCCTTTTCAGTATGTTGCAGGACCTCAGCCATACTGGAGCTGTCACGGCACGGGTAATGTATGGTTGTAGGGGGTGGATGGCTCATCACAATACGGATCTTTGGCGTATTGCAGGGCCGGTGGATGGCGCTACATGGGGAATGTTTCCTACAGGCGGGGCCTGGTTGTCTACTCATATCTGGCAGCGTTATCTCTTTTCAGGTGACCAGAGATTTCTCCGTAAGATGTATCCTGTGATGAAGGGTGCGGCAGATTTTCTTCTGGATTATATGCAGATTGATCCTCGTACTGGTTGGTTAGAGACGGTGCCTACTGTTTCACCGGAGCATGGACCAAGGGGGAAAGGAACAACTGTTACGGCCGGGTCAACTATGGATAATCAGATCGCCTTTGACGTGTTTTCTAATGTGCGAAGAGCCACACTACTCCTTTATCCAAAGGATACAATATATGTAGATTCTCTCGATCATGCTTTGTCCATGTTGCCTCCTATGCAGATCGGACGGTATGGGCAATTGCAGGAATGGCTTCAGGATGCGGATGATCCGGATGACCATCACCGGCATATCTCCCAACTCTACGGGCTTTATCCGAGTAATCAGATTTCCCCATATTTGCATCCGGAACTCTTCGAGGCAGCGCGAATAACCCTTCTCGAACGCGGAGATATGGCAACAGGATGGAGTCTGGCATGGAAGATCAATTTCTGGGCGCGTATGCTCGATGGTAATCATGCCTTTAAAATTATCAGCGATATGCTGCATTTACTTCCTGATGAAGAGAAGGCTAAAGATTATCCTAAGGGGAGGACCTTCCCCAATCTTTTTGACGCGCATCCACCTTTTCAGATTGATGGTAATTTTGGCGTAGCTGCTGGAATAGCGGAAATGCTTCTTCAGAGTCAGGATGGGGCTGTACATATCCTGCCGGCATTGCCTGACGCCTGGCATAGCGGACAGGTAAAAGGATTAAGAGCGCGTGGTGGTTTCCTGGTTAGTATAGTATGGCAGAAAAATAAGCTCCGCACCTTGAAAATCAGGTCTACTATTGGTGGCGTGCTGCGCTTGCGCTCTTATGTTCCTTTAAAGGGGGAAGGACTGCGTAAGGCAACCGGGCCATGTCCGAATCCTTTTCTTACCCCTGCCAGAGTGAAATCCCCATTGGTTTCAAAAGACTTTCATGGATCTTTGTTACCAGTCGTCAGGAAAGTTTATGAGTATGATGTAAATACCCGGAAAGGAAATAACTATATTTTCTATCCGGAATAGACTGTGAGACTTTCCCTCAGGTTACTAAAAGGAGTTACAAATCACGGTAATGCCTTTTTTTGTTACTTACACGCAAGTCCCTGTTACCATATAGGAAAGTCTGCCTCATTAGGAATATCTATCTTTGCAACAACAAAAACAGATATTAAAATCATGAGGAAAACTTTATTTGGTATTTTTTCCCTATTATGTTTAGGGATCTCTATTAACGCCATGAATGCTATGAACCCATTAGATTCAGATAGAGATACTCTTTATGCCAGTTTTGATGCGGTGACGGAGATGCGTAATCCTGTATTGTGGGCTGATGTACCTGATCCGGATGTTATCCGGGTGGGAGAAGAATTTTATATGGTAAGCACGACAATGCATCTGATGCCAGGAGGGCCGATTATGTGTTCTAAAGATCTTGCCAACTGGCAACCGGTGAGTTATCTCTTTGATAGTCTTACAGATTCCCCTAAATATAATATGATAGGTGGAACCGTATACGGTCGCGGGCAGTGGGCTACTTCGCTGCGTTATCACAATGGGAAGTTCTATGCCATGTTTGCTCCTAATGACAATGTGGGTGGGAATACTTATATTTATACTACCGAAGATCCTGCTAAAGGATGGAAACTTCTTTCGCGTATGCGTCATTTTCATGATTCATCATTCCTTTTCGATGATGACGGCAGAGTTTACGTTTTTCATGACACAGGATGTATTACAGAGTTACGTTCTGATTTGAAGGGAGTACTAAAGGGAGGATTGGATACCTGTGTCATCTGTCGTGATGCTGAAGAAAATGGGCTTCTCGAAGGTAGTCGTGTCATCAAGCATAATGGAAAATATTATTGGCTGATGGTGTCGTGGCCTAAGAATAAGCCTCGCCGGCAAGTATGTTTCCGTGCAGATCATATTTGTGGTCCATGGGAAAAGAAGGTTATCCTTCAGGATAACTTCGCAGGTTTCCCCTACGCTGGACAGGGAACTATCGTAGATGACCAGAAGGGCAATTGGTATGGCGTAGTCTTCCAGGACCGAGGAGCAGTGGGAAGGGTACTTACCGTGGAACCCTGCCATTGGATTGGCGGCTGGCCAATGCTTGGTGATACTAACGGGAAGATCCCTTTCATAATGAAAAAGGCAGTGCCCGGACAGCCCTATCATCCTTTTGTCGTAAGCGATGAATTCGACGAAGGAAAAACGTGTCATCCTGTGTTGGATATTCATTGGCAGTGGAATCATAATCTTGTGAATTCTGCATGGTCATTGACGGACCGACCGGGATACCTTCGGTTGAAGACGTGCCGTATCGTAAGTAATCTCTTTGCTGCACCAAATACTATTTCCCAGCGGATGGAAGGACCAGGATGCTCGGCAGTGGTAAAAATGGATGTCAGTCATCTCAATGATGGTGATCATGCTGGTTTCTGTGCTTTCAACGGGGATGCTTCTTTACTCACTGTAAGCAGAGAAGGAAGGCGGTTGATCCTTAGGCGTACAAATGAAAGTGTGGTGCTTTCAGACCAAGATAAGAAAATAGAAGGTGTGAATTACAGGGAGATGGATTCTGTCAGTCTGCATGCTCCGATTATCTATCTTCGAATTGATGCGGATTTCAGATTGCATATCGACAAAGCCCGGCTTTTTTATAGTTTGGATAACCAGAATTGGATACCACTCGGAGATCCCTTTCAGATGAAATATGATTATAGGCGACTGTTCATGGGAACACGCTATGCCATCTTCTGTTATGCGACGAAGAGTCTTGGGGGTTACATCGATGTAGACTGGTTTCACTATTTCAGACAAAGACAAGGAGAATGAAAAGGTATGGACTAAGTAGAGTTTGCTGAATAAGTTGATTTAACATTTATTTTATTGAATAGTTACATATTTGATAAATCCCTCAATCGGATGGTGATAGATAATCAAGCATATTCTTTCTGAAGAAAGCATTAACAGATAAGGATTTTGGACGTGTATGATAAATAATAGAACGTTAATGATACAATAAGGAATGATAATGTATTGGTTCTTTTGTAATTTTGTAGTATATTTTATTGAAACCTAAAATCTATGATTATGACTATTACCAAGAAAAAGACATTATTGATGGCATTGATGTTGGCTGCTACAAGCCTGAATGTTAACGCTAAGAAGGGGGTTCCTCCATTTGTGTATCACAGTGAAAATACTGTTACAGGTAAAGTTCCACTTAAATGGTTAAATCCTGAAAAATTACCTATTATACGTAGGTTACCCAACCCACTGGCATGGGCTAACGGCAAGGGGGAGGTTAAAAACTTCGCTGACTGGGCTAAGAGGCGAGATGAAATATCACAAATGATTCAGCATTATGAGATAGGGAAGAAACCAACGGTAGATAAAAGCTGCATCAATCCTTATATGATAGGTGACACCCTGTTTGTAGATGTAACAGTAAATAATAATACTATTAGATTGAAATCTTTTATCCGTTACCCTAAAGTGGGTAAAGCTCCATACGCATTGATGATAGGTACAAGTCATCTGTCGCTGCCAAAGGACATTTTTGATAATCGACCTATTGCCACTATGGAATTTAATGAAGCTCAGGTAAACAATTACTCGCAGTTTGGCAAGCCCGCCGGACGTGGAAATTATGCTTTTGACAGATTATATCCTGATCTCAAGGATAATGGTGCTTACAGTGAATGGGCGTGGGGGTTGAGCCGACTGATAGATGGATTGCAATTGCTAGGAACAGAAAAGACGAAGATAGATATGAAGCATATCGGACTGACCGGTTGTTCTTATGCTGGAAAGATGGCGCTGTTCTGTTCTGCATTTGACGAGCGTATTGCTCTTACTATAGCGCAGGAACCGGGAGGTGGTGGTGCGGCGGCATGGCGTGTGTCGCAGACCAAGGATGGTGTGGAAAATATCGATAAGACGGATTATAATTGGTTTAAGCAGAGCCTAAAGGCTTCGTTTGGAGGTGATAATGTATATAAGTTGCCATACGATCATCATGAACTGTTGGCGATGATTTGCCCTCGTGCTTTATTAGTGTTGGGTAATACGGATTACAAATGGTTGTCTGATGAATCGGCATACGTATCTATAAATGCTGCAAAGAAAGTCTGGAATAAGTTCGGCATTTCGGATAGAATAGGATATTCTATAAGAGGTGGTCATCCTCATTGTCAGTTGCCTAAGGAGCAGTATCCTGAAGTTGAGGCTTTCATAGATAAGTTTTTGTTGGGTAAGAAGAATGTCAATACAGATAACATAGGGATTGCTCCTATGTTCAAGGATAAGGTTTCTTTAACGGAATGGTAGAATAGGTGATGAGAGTGTGTCAAAATGAAATTACTATCCTCTACATGTTACGAATCGTAACTAACAAAGATGAAAACCATATTTAACTCCATAATATAGGGGAAAGATATGGCTTTTATTGGTCCCTATAAATAATCCGCATACAGATTGTTAGTAGGTCCTTCAGAAATAGAGTTTTGCTACACCCTTATCTTTTTCCGTTTGGATAGTTCGCTTCTCGACTTCCCAATTGTTCTCCATTCGGCTAGTTTCACAATACCCCAAGGCCCCTGCCCCTCTTGCCTAAGGTGGGTTGTAACTCTTACTGAATCTCTCTTTAGAGAAGAGACTATGGTGCGCCCTTTGGAGAAATCAGAGTCAGACAGCCGAAAGAACTCCAGTTCTCGCTACTATCTGATAACGATAATTCATTGAATCCTAAGTATGTTTTATACTCTGATGTTGTATAGAAATATTCATTTGTTTCATGAAATTGATTTGCAATATCAGAGAAAGTTTATGTTACAAAACTTATTAAAAGATATCAAAAATATCAACTAATTTTGAACCTGAAAATCTATAATACTTGAAGTAATGCAAAACCTACTGTCCTTATTGAAAGGAAATTCAAAAGTATTGATAGTTTGCTATTTTGATAATAGCTGTAGTCGAAAATATATTGGAAATCTTTAGTTAACATTAAATGTCGACTTTATGAAATTATCCGTAGTTTTATGTGCCTTATTGTTTATGGGTTTTCCCCTTTCTGAATACGCTCAGACTGTTCAGTCGGTAAAATCTTCCCCACATTCGAATCCTATGATGGGATTTTATCAGAAACCGGATCCTAAGAATATAAAGCATCCGGACTTAACAGAGTATTTCTCTCCAGTTTCCAGTTCTGTGATGACTCCGGATGAGAATGGTTTTATCCGTCGCTGGTTACTATTAGAACCTTTTACAAAGTCTAATCGCAGTAATGTGGTTTTTATTGATTCTTACTTAAAAGAGAATCTTTCTCAATCCAATTATCCGGAAGTCTGGGGATACCTGCCCCACGATGGGCAGAAAGTAAAGGCAAAAACTAACAAAGGTATGGAGATTGTGCGCTGGCATGCTTTTGATAGTAATCTCTTCAATGTAAAGCTTTTTCGCTTTGCATCCGGACTGAACAAAAACAAGTATGGTGTGGTCTTTTGGGGTATTACCGTTATAAATGCTCCTGAAGAAATGCACAATGTGCGCCTTGCTGCGGGTTCTAATGGCGCTTCCTGCTGGTGGCTCAACAATAGTGAAGTATTGATACTTTCAGGAGACCGTCGCATGGTGATGGATGATGGTATATCTCCTCGCGTTACATTGGAGAAAGGTAGAAATATACTGCGTTTTGCAGTTATCAATGGTCCGGGCATGAGTGATATCTGCGTGAGATTCCTCGACAGCAAAGGTGAACCTATCAAGAATTTAACAATTACAACGAAATGAAGAAAATTTATATAACTATATTGCTATCTGCTTTCTTTTTCAATGTGAAAGCACAAGTTGGTACTCCATTCATCCATGACCCTTCCACAATAGCCTATTGTGATGGAAAATATTATGTGTTTGGAACTGGCGAAGGTGGATTAATCTCTGAGGATGGATGGCACTGGCATGGTGGTGCCGTGCGTCCTGGTGGGGGTGTAGCACCGGATGTAATGAAAATTGGAGATCGCTATCTGGTAGTTTATAGTGTTGGCGGAGGCGGTCTGGCTGGAGGTCATGCTAGTAATGTAATGACTATGTGGAATAAGACGCTTGACCCTACTTCTCCAGATTTTAAATATACTGATCCTGTGGAAGTTGCTAATTCGGACTATGATGAAGACTGTGATGCTATTGATCCTTCTCTTTTACGGGCTCCTGATGGAAGACTCTGGCTTAGTTATGGTACCTATTTTGGATTTATTCGACTGGTGGAACTCGACCCGAATACTGGAAAGCGAATGGAAGGTAATAAGCCTGTCAATATAGCAATCGATTGCGAAGCTACAGATTTGATTTACCATAATGGGTGGTATTATCTTCTCGGTACACATGGAACATGCTGTGATGGTCCTAATTCTACTTATAATATAGTAGTCGGACGATCAAAAGAAGTTACCGGTCCTTATCTTGACAATATTGGACGTGAGATGTTGAAGGGTGGCGGCAAGATGGTTCTCTCTGCAAGAAAAAACAAAATCGGTCCGGGACATTTCGGGCGCTTTGTTGAAGAAGAAGGCGTGGAGAAGATGTCGTGTCATTATGAGGCTGACCTTCAGCAAGGGGGGTATAGTGTTCTTGGTATTTTACCTTTGCTTTGGAAGAATAACTGGCCTGTAGCTGGACAGCAATTTCAAGAAGGAACGTATGAGATTGCTTCTGAGCGGCGTGGCTATTCTCTGGAGTTAGCAGTAGATTTCGTACGTATGGAAGCAGGATTTCGTTTCTGGCGCAAAATAGATGAGAATACAACCAAGCCTGTCGAAAACCAACGACTTGATGAAGTGGAAAGTTCTTGGCCTAAAGGAAAGATTAGTGTACGTACGAGTGATTATATGGATCGTCCCAATCAGCGTTGGACTATTACAACTGTGAATGATAGTGTAGGCACTCTTGGTGCACCTTATTATAAAATTCAGATTGCCGGTACTCAACGCACGCTAACGGCTACTGCCGATAAAGAGCTTACTACAGAGCCATCTTTTTCGGGCCGACCCGAGCAACTTTGGCAAATAGATCAGCTTACTGATGGCACATATCGTATTATGCCGAAAGCTATTCCTGGAACGAAAGAGCGCCTCGTGCTCTATTCTGCAGGAGACAGTACGCCTACATTGGCTCCTTTTGATATGAAAAGTGATAACTCTAAATGGGAATTTCTGGAAAAAGAATGATTCTGAAGTATCGGAGTTTGGCCTTCCTTTCATTTTACCTTTTAATCTATGCTAAGAAGAAATATATTATTTATAAGTTGTCTGGCAGTTTCTTTGACAGCAGTGGCACAGAACCCAATTATTAAGGGACAGTATACTGCTGATCCAACAGCGCGAGCCTTTGGAGATAAACTATATCTCTATCCCTCTCACGACATCGTGAACCCTATGAACCCTAATAAGAAGTGGTTTGCTATGGCAGATTACCATGTTTATTCTTCAAAGAATCTTTCTGACTGGACCGATCATGGTGTCATACTTGACCAGCAGCAGGTGGAGTGGGGCAATCCTAAAGGTTATTCGATGTGGGCACCAGATTGTGTGGAACACAAGGGTAAGTATTATCTCTTCTTTCCAGATGCATCGAAGTTAGAAAGAGGCTTTGGCATTGGTATTGCAATAGCACCTAGTCCTATAGGGCCTTTTGTCCCTGAGAAGAAACCTTTAGAAGGTGTTATGGGGATTGATCCATGTGTGCTTCAAACTTCAAAAGGCGAGGATTATCTCGTATGGGCAGGCATGGGCATCAGAATGGCAAAACTCAGTGATGATCTTCTTTCATTGGCTAGTAGGCCAATAGAGGTAAAGGGTCTACCTGAAGGATTTAAGGAAGGTCCTTTTGCCTTTGAGCGTGATGGATGGTATTATCTAACTTTTCCTTGGGTGCGACATAAAAATTCAACAGAGACACTAGCCTATGCGATGAGCCGGAATCCAGAAGGACCTTACACTTTTAAGGGTGTCTTCATGGATGAGTGGGCTAATGGCTGCTGGACTAATCATCATTCTTTTGTAAAATATGATGGGCAGTGGTATCTTTTCTATCACCATAATGATTATTCGCCTAACTTTGACAAAAATCGGTCGGTATGCATAGATCCTGTTTTTTTCAATGCTGATGGTACTATTCGGAAAGTTATTCCTTCTCTTCGAGGCGTAGGTATCACAGATGCACGCAAGCATATTCAGATTGACCGTTATAGTTCTCTGTCTAAGAAGCATGCTTCTATCAACTATCTTGATTTACAAAATCCTTTTAAGGGGTGGTATCTGAAATTAAATGCTGGTGGTTGGGCGTCTTATGATAGGGTAAACTTTAAGTCCGGGCTTACTCAGCTCTCCCTACGAGTGAAAAGTGCAACTCCAGCTGAGTTGAACGTCTTTGTGGGAAACAAAATGATAGCCCATTTGACAATTCCAGCCCAGAAAGAATTCACCGTACATACATTTGGCGTAAAGAGTGTGCCTATTGGCATCATTGGGTTGAGAGTCCAACTTGTCAAAGGTGAGAGTGTTGATATCGACTGGCTTTCCTTTGAAGAAGATAATCTGCATCCATGGACAGAAGGTGCTTTTCAGACTCATAAATACCGCAATTATTTTGCGGAGCTTGGTTATAGTGAGGCAGAAGTGAAAGATCGTCTGAATAAAATCTTCCAGGAAGTGTTTTTCGGACCAGATAAGGTTTATTTTGAAGTGGGAGATTCGCTTGGATATGTCTCAGATCTGAAAAATCATGATGTTCGCACTGAAGGAATGTCGTATGGAATGATGGCCGCTGTGCAAATGGGCCGGAAAGATATCTTTGATCGTATCTATCGTTGGGCAAGAAAATACATGCTTTATAAGGATGGGCCGTTAAAAGGTTATTTTACATGGAGTTGTAAGCCGGATGGAACTCGTAATGCTGAAGGACCTGCAAGTGACGGTGAACTATATTTTATCACTTCCCTTATCTTTGCTTCCAATCGTTGGGGTAACAATACGGGTATCAACTATCTGGCGGAGGCTCAGTATATTCTGAATAACTCTTTCTCAAAGCATACAGATGGACAAGGCGTAACTCCACTTATTGATAAGGTTCATCATATTATCACCTTTGTACCTACAGGATTCGGTGCTCGTATATCAGATCCGAGCTATAACATTCCTTCTTTCTATGAAGTGTGGGCTCGCTGGGCTAATGATGGTCGGGCTGATTTCTATCGGCAGTGCGAGAAAGCAACTCGGAACTATCTTCATAAGAGTATTAATCCGGTGACAGGGCTGAATCCTGATACTAATAACCTTGATGGAAGTATCCTGTCCTTTAATGGACCTCATGGGCATTTTGAAATGTCCGATTTTAGTTATGATTCTTGGCGAGTTCCCATGAATATCGCCCTTGACTATAGTTGGTCGTGTGCCGACCCTGTTTGGCAACAGCAATATGCTAATACCATTCAGGATTTCTTCTTTGACAAAGGTATTGATGCATTCATCGATCAGTATCATATTGACGGTATGCCTGCAGCAATGCCTAACAAAGGAGGAGGCAAACCGGGGCTTCGTCATTCTGTAGGACTTGTCGGCACTCTAGGCGCTGTATCTCTTGCTGCAACGCATGCAAAAGCCCGTGATTTCATTAATAGGCTTTGGAACTCATCAAACAGACCATTCCCTGATGGATATTTTGATGCCTATTATGACGGGTTCCTTCGACTGTTTGCTTTTATGCATCTGAGTGGTGAATATCGTATAATCTTTCCCAAAGGCTAATATCGTTCTTTTTGCTTAAATAATTACTAAAATCGTGTTTTTCAGTTTCCTTATATTAATTTCATAAAGACATAAAAATTTATTGCTGATGAAAAATCTTGAAAGTTTGGGCAAACATTGTTTATTTTTAATGATGTTGCTCTGCCTGTTCCCTCTTGGAATACAGGCTCAAAATTATGTGAAAGGTACTATTCTTGATGAGAATGGGGAACCCGTTATTGGTGCAACTATTAAAGTCCAGGGTTCGAATGAAGGTGTAGTCAGTGACCTTGATGGGCATTTCTCACTGAATGTTAAACCTGGAAGTAGACTTGCTGTTTCATACGTGGGTTATAAGACACAATTGTTAAAAGCAAGTAACAATATGAAAATTGTACTTTCCACGGACTCTAAATTTATTGATGAGGTCGTCGTCGTAGGTTATGGCGTTCAGAAGAAAAGTGACCTTACTGGCTCTGTGGGAACCGTAAATGAAAAAGACTTAGCGAATCGTTCTACTTCTGATGCTGGCGCTGCATTGCAGGGTAAAGTTTCTGGTGTACAAGTATTGAACTTCTCCGGTGCTCCAGGTGATGCTGCTTCTATCCGTGTACGTGGTTATTCTTCTAATTCTGGTAACCTCGGTCCGTTACTTATCGTAGATGGTTTGAAAGTAGATAATATTCAATATCTTGATCCGTCAATGATTGAGAATATTGAAGTCTTGAAGGATGCTGCTTCGGCTGCTATTTATGGTGCAGAAGCTGGTAACGGTGTTATCTTGATTACGACTAAGAAAGGGGAAGCCGGTCATGCTAGTATTTCCTATGATATGAAGCTTGTCAACCAAAGTATTGCTCATAAGGCAGAGATATTCAACGCCAAGGACTTTATCGCTTATAAGGAATTGTCGGGTATTGATATGGACGCAAAACTAAAAGCCAACAACTATGATGGTACTAATACAGATTGGCAAGATGTTATTTTTGATCCTTCCTGGTCTACTCAACATTCTCTCACTTTCCAGGGAGGAAACAGAAATGGGCATTTTTTTGCTTCTTTGAACATGTTGAATAATGATGGTATCGTCGTTGGTAATAAGGATCAGTATAAGCGTCTGACGGCTCAGATCAATGCTGACTACAATCTCTTTAAATGGATTTCTGTTGGTACTAATACCTCAATAGAGAAATGGAGCACCCGCGCTGTACCACAGATGAATCTTTTTGGTTCCGTCTATACTTCTGCTCTGACACTTGATCCTCTTACTCCCGTCTATTTTGATGACCCTTCGGAATTCCCATCAGATATGTTACAAGCCTATAAGGCTGGTAAGAATATTCTGAAAGACCCGTCGAATGGCAAGTGGTATGCCGTTTCGAAATATCAGACAGATGATAATGGCAACCCTTTACTACAACGTGACCTTATCGATCAGAAGTCAGATGGAATTAATGTTCGTGGGACACTGTATGCCAATATTACTCCATTCAAAGGATTGACTTTTACGTCTCGTTTTGGTTATCGCCTCTCTTTCAGTAATGTACATAGCTATACTCCGGCTTATTACGCTAATAGTATGGTTTACGGTAATAACTATGATATCTCTGCTACAGCTAATACCGGCTACTACTATCAATGGGAAAATTTTGCCAACTACAACTTCCAGTTTGGAAAGAATGACTTTACTGCTATGGCAGGTATGTCTTATATTGAAAATAATACAGATAATGTAAAGGGTGAGGCAAATGGCCCTGACATTCTTACCGGTTATGAGAGCAATTTCCATTATCTTGACTATGTAAACAACAATTCCAGTACTACTAAATCTATTAGTAATGCCCCTGGTCGTTTGACTAGCATCTCTTATTTTGGCCGTTTGGTCTATAATTTTGACAACCGTTATGGACTTCAAGCTAACTTTCGTGCAGATGCTTTCGACTCTTCCAAACTTGCTAAGAACAATCGTTGGGGATATTTCCCTTCTTTCTCTGCAGGATGGACAGTCAGCAACGAGAAATTCTTCAAAAATGTGTTTGATCCTAAAACCTGGAGTTTCCTGAAACTTCGTGCATCATGGGGTCGTAATGGTAATATCAACGTTTTGAGTGGTTATCCTTATGCAACAACAATTTCTTACAACAGTTACTGGTATCAGTATGATGTTGATGATCCAGGTGTTAGTTATGGTTCTGCTCCTTCTGGACTTGCTAATCCTAAATTAAAATGGGAAACTTCTGATCAGGTAGACCTTGGTCTTGATGCTCGTTTTCTAAACGATCGTCTAACCTTGGGAATCGACTACTTCAATAAGAAAACACGGGACTTGCTCGTCAGTGTACCTGTAGTTAATGAGATTGGTGTAGATAATGAAGTTATGAATGCGGGTAGAGTTCGTAATCGTGGTCTTGAAATTGAACTTAGTTGGAAAAATCATATAAATGACTTCCGATATGAGGTTTCGGGCAACTTTTCTTCTCTTTCCAACAAAGTCACTTATCTTGATCCTGCTGTTGGACGTATTGTTGAAACTATTTCTGGTTGTAATAACCCAATGCGAAAGGTCTTTGAAGCGGGCCACTCTATCTGGTACTTTTACGGCTATAAATATGATGGTGTAGATTCTAAGACTGGGGCTGCCAAGATTCATGATTTCAATGGTGATGGTGTAATTAATGAGGATGATATGACCGATATTGGTTCTCCTATACCTACCTATACTTACGGTATTACTCTCAATATGGCTTATAAAGGCTTTGATTTCACGCTCTTCGGTACCGGTCAGGGTGGCAATAAGATTTTCAACCTTGCTTATCGTGCAGATACCCCACTACGTAACTCTCTGAGATATTATTATAAGAATGCATGGACAACCGACAACCATAAAGGTTCAATGCCTGATCCCAAGCAGGTGGTTAACGACTGGCATTTTTGGGGTTCTTCCGCTTCAGAGTTCAGTGGTGCCTTTTTCAAATTCAAGGAGATTCAACTCGGTTATACTTTGCCGAAGTACTTAATCAGGAAAGTGATGCTGAGTAATGTTCGTGTATATGTTTCTCTTGATGATTTCTTTACTATCACCAAGTATCCTGGCCTTGATCCTGAGACCGCAACTATGAATAATAATAGTTGGTTGATGGGCTGTGATGTTGGTTCATTCCCGACTTCCAAGAAGTTTATTATGGGTCTTAATATTACATTCTAAATGTTTCAAATTAAACGATCATAATTATGAAAAAATATATAATTTTTATTCTGTGCGGGCTATTCTTACTCAGTTCGTGCTCGGAAGACAAACTTGAAATAGGACAGAAAGGGGTTATTACAGAAGAGAATTTCTATAAGACAGATGCTGATGCGGAGTCAGCATTGACTGCTGCCTATCAGATGCTCATTACCAATGTGGGTGGATATGCTCCTAGTTCTTCTACTGTCAATGCTCCTTATGTGTTGTTCAATCTTTGCGGAGATGATATCTATGCCGCTGGAAACAACTATGGTGATAACGATTTTCTGGCTGCACTTAATGAGTTTCGTTATGATACTCAGAATAGTGTGGTAAATGATGCTTATAAGGGATATTATCATGCTATCTATGGTGATAATCTGCTTATCGATAAATTCAAAGGGGGAACCACACCTGTTCAGAAACGTTGTGTAGCTGAAGCGCGTGTCATTCGTGCTTATTGTCACATGATGCTTGCTATCGGTTGGAAGAACCCTCCATTGATAGATCACGTTCTTACCGGTAGTGAGAAACCAACTAATAGCGAAAGTCAGAAGACTTTACTTGACTGGTGTGCGAAGGAATGTGAGAATGCTGTTTCAGACCTTGACGAGCGTAAGAGTGTCAACGATAAGGATGGAGCCATAAAGGTTACCAAGGGCTTTGCCTGGAGTGTAGCCGGTAAATGTCATCTTTTTGCAGGTGAATATGCTGATGCAAAAACTGATTTGAAAAAAGTTATTGATTCCGGTAAATATGCGCTTGTTCCTACAGACCGTTGGAAAGAGCTTTGGCATGTTGAAGGTGATGGTGATGAGGAAAAAGTATTTGAGCTTAATACGGTCGAAAATGCTAATATCGGTACCTGGAGTGGGAAAATTCAGCGTTCAACCTGGATGCAAGCAAATATATGGAACTGGCGCAGTGATAAACTTGCAGTATCACCTACTATGCAAGGTGTTGGCGGTTGGGGTGGCCTTGGCGTTAATGAAAAATTTGCGCAAGATTTTGAAGACAATGATGGTGATTCTCCACGTCGAAAAGCTTCCATTATCTCTTATAGTGAATTTATTACTGATTTGACTTATCCTGACGATGCCGATAAAACAATGACTGTGGATGAGAAACTTGCTGATCCTAACCGTGGTATTAATAGTCTTGAAGGTCTTTATGGTCAATGCATGTATCTGCCATTGAAGCGAATTTATACTAAGGCTGATGTTTCTCCTAATAGCTATAGTGTAAATAACTATTTGATTATGCGTTATGCAGAGGTGTTGTTGATGTATGCAGAGGCATGTGCCCAGACCAATGATCCTTCAGGACTAGAGTACTTGAATGCTATTCAGAAGCGTGCAGGATCGAAGCATATCAGTTCTACGCTGACATTGGATGAAGTAAAGAATGAGAAGAAATATGAGATGTGGCTTGAGGATTGCCGCTGGCCAGATATGGTCCGCTGGGGTGATCTTGATGGCGTGAAGAATGCCGGGAAGAACATTCCTTCTCTTCATGATGAGTTCATCACTTCCGGTAAGTCAAATTATCAAAAGAAACATGTGGCTTTTCTTACCTATAGTAATCCTAACGAGGGCAAGACTTTCGGATTTGTCAAAGGTAAACACGAATATTTTCCGATTCCATATTCTGAGACATCCATTAATCCGAATATCAAGCAGAATCCAGGCTGGGGTACTTCTTCTGGAACAAAGTAGAAACAAACTTGTTCAGTAGGTTTTAAATATATTTATGTGGTTTAGCTAATATTTTTAAGCTTTTACACCCTCGCTATGAGTTGTCTTAATTTCTTGTTACATAAAATGAACCGTAATAGGTTTGTTTTGAGACATTTTTTAAAGGCATATTGAAAAATAAATCGTAATTTTGCGGAAAAGAGTAAAACATCTTATAATGAGGGTGTACAAAGAATAAAAGTAAGACATGAATAACTAATGACATGAATAAAAAGATAATCCTATTTTTCTTTGCTTGTCTGTTGACAATGTCGGCTTCAGCAAAAGTAGATCCAAACTTTTATATTTTTCTCTGTTTCGGACAGTCAAATATGGAAGGTAATGCAAAAATTGAAGAGCAGGACCGACAGAACGTTGATCCTCGTTTTCTGATGATGGCGGCAGTTGATGATAAAAATCTCGGTCGTAAGATGGGGAATTGGTATACAGCCTTTCCTCCTCTTTGCCGTCCGAATACAGGTTTGACGCCTGTTGACTATTTTGGACGGACAATGGTAAAATACCTTCCAAAAAATGTCCGTGTGGGAGTTATCACCGTAGCTGTCGGTGGTTGCCATATCGAAACTTTCATGGAAGATTCCATTAAGAACTATGTGAATCACCGTGCTCCGCAGTGGATGAAAGGTATGCTGAAAGCTTATGATAATGATCCGTATAAGCGTCTTGTCATGCTGGCCAAGAAAGCTCAGAAGGAAGGCGTCATCAAGGCTGTTTTGCTTCATCAGGGAGAATCGAATACTGGAGATGAGGCTTGGCCTTCAAAAGTGGCATGCGTTTATAATCAACTCATCACTGACCTCCATCTGAAAACTGAGGATGTTCCTTTGCTTGCAGGAGAGGTCGTCCGTGCTGGTGGCAAAGGCCGTTGTGCGTCAATGAATAAGATCATAGACACTTTGCCTCAGACTATTCACACAGCTCAGGTCATTTCTTCCGAAGGTTGTACGAATGGTCCTGATTTTTTGCATTTTGATGCAGCTGGTTATCGAGAGATGGGCCGTCGTTATGCTTATAAGATGTTGGCATTACTTGGATATCCAGTTTATCAAGAAGTAAAAGTACCGGAAGATGCGAAAACTTCTATTTATGCCGAACCGGGTAATGAGTTTCCGAAGGTGGATAGTAAGAACTGTGCATGGTTTCGTATATTTGCTCCGCAGGCTCAGGTTGTAAAGGCAGATATATGTGGAAAGAGATACGATTTGCAACGTGATGCCAAAGGTTTCTGGACCGGCGGTACTGCTCCGTTGCCTGTAGGCTTTCATTATTATTTCTTGAATATTGATGGAGTGAACGTCAATGATCCGGCTTCAGACACCTTCTTCGGTTGTTGCCGCCAAAGTAGTGGAATAGAAATTCCTGAAGGTGATGCTGGTAATTATTATCGTCCACAGCAAGGTGTTGCAAAAGGTCAGGTCCGTTCCTTCCAGTACTATTCTGAATCCAAGAAGGAATGGCGTCGTGCTATGGTCTATACGCCGGCAGAGTATGAAACATCGGGTAAGAAACGTTATCCTGTGCTTTATTTACAGCATGGTATGGGAGAGGATGAAACGGGATGGAGTCATCAGGGTTTTATGCAGAATATCATGGATAATCTCATTGCCGAAAAGAAAGCTGTTCCGATGATTGTTGTTATGGAGAGTGGGGATGTAAAAATGCCTTATGATACCAAGCGTTTTACCATGGCTGATTATGGTGCCAGTTTTTATGAGGTAATGATCAATGATCTTATTCCTGCTATTGATTCTAATTTCCGTACTTTCACTGACCGTGATCATCGGGCTATGGCTGGTCTTTCCTGGGGCGGACACCAGACTTTTGACATCGTGTTGAACCATCTTGACAAATTCTCTTATATGGGTGGATTTAGCGGTGCTATCTTTGGACTTAATGATCAGACGATCAAGACCGTATATGATGGGATTCTTTCCCGTCCTGATGAGTTTAATAAGAAGATTCATTATCTCTTCCTTGGTTGTGGATCTGAAGAAAACATGGGTACTCTCCAATTGATCACGACATTGCAGAATGCCGGTCTCAAGGTTGATTCTATGGTTTCACCGGGTACTGCACATGAGTGGCTCACATGGCGGCGCTGTCTGGAGCATTTCGCCCAGCATCTGTTTAAGTAAAGCCGATTTTACATAAGGTTAAAATGGATGTTCTCTTGGTATAGAATTATAATTTTGTTGATTTAATAAGAAAACGCTGTGCTGTCATGGCACGGCGTTTTACGTGGAACGATATGACCGTTTTTTAGTCCTTAGATCAAAATGAATAGAATAAATATTTTATCAGTTCTATTGCTTCTCTTGCCTGGAAGCATGAAAGCTCAGATGGCAACTTTCCACTATTTTTGTTATCAGGGTGAGGATGTGCGATTCCAGCAACCAATTAATAAGAATAGGGAATACTTTAATCCGATTATTGCAGGGTTTCATCCTGATCCTTCTTTTTGCAAGGCAGGTGATACCTATTATCTTGTAAATTCATCCTTTTCTTACTTTCCTGGAGTTCCGATTTATGAGAGTAAGGATCTTATACATTGGTGGCAAATCGGGCATGTGCTGGATCGTATTTCGCAGGATCCTCTGGATCATCAGAATGTTTCGGGTGGTATTTTTGCTCCGGCTATTTCGTATAATAGTAGTAATAAGACTTTCTATATGATTACTACTAATGTAGGGAAAGGCAATTTCTTCGTAAAGACAAAAAATCCGGAAAAGGGCTGGAGTGATCCGATATACCTTCCTCAGATAGATGGTATAGATCCTTCTTTCTTTTTTGACAGAGACGGGCAGGGCTATATCGTGCATAATGCTCCTGTCTGTGGAACGGCTGCCTATGAAGGGCAGAGAGCCATACGTATTTTCCGTTTCGATGTAGAGGGGGACAGTATTATTGGAAAGCCGAAGGAAATTATCCGTGGAGGAACGCATGTAGATAAGCATCCTGTCTGGATTGAGGGACCCCATCTTTATCGTATTGGCAAATACTACTATTTGATGTGCGCTGAAGGTGGTACTGGAACAAATCATAGTGAGGTGATTTTCCGTGCCAGACACCCGATGGGGCCATGGGAGGAGGATCCTGAAAATCCTATATTGACACAGCGTGAGGGTGTGGATCCTGATCGAGCAGACAGGGTGACCAGTACGGGACATGCTGATCTCTTGGAAAGTAAATCTGGAGACTGGTGGGCAGTTTTCCTGGGTTGTCGGCCTTATAGAGGTGATTTGTATAATACTGGGAGGGAGACATTCTTGTTGCCTGTGACATGGAAGAACGGATGGCCGGTAATCCTGAAGAGGGGGAAGGCTATACCTACAGTAAACGAAATGCATCCCTGGCAATGGAAAATAACAGCTGCGAAGACGATTCCGGTTACTGGCAATTTTACTTTCCGTGATGATTTCCATGGACAGAAACTTAACCCTTGTTGGACTTTCCTCCGTAATCCGTCTTCTTTTTATACATTAGGACAGGATGGACTGAAGATTTCCGCTTTACCAGTAGCAATTTGGCAGGATGATTCACCTTCTGCCTTGTTTTATCGTCAGCAACATACAACGTTCAATGCTGAGACAGAGGTCGTCTTTTCTCCGGAAAATGACAAACAATTTGCAGGTTTCTGCCTTTTCCAGAATGAACAGTATAATTTTACTTTTGGTAAAACTGAAATAAATAATCGTTTGGCTATTTTGTTGACTCGAACAGAAATGAAGCCGGTAACGATTGCGACAGTCTTTATAGATGCGAAGGATGCTGATATGCCGGTCAAATTGAAAATTCATGGTGAGGGCCAATACTATGATTTCTATTATTCATTGGGCAATGGAAAATGGAAAGTCTTGGCTCGTGGGGTGGATGCTTCTAATTTGTCTACTCATGAAAGTGGTGGTTTCGTCGGCACAATGATTGGTTTATATGCTTCGAAGAAATAGCGATGGTTGATATTTTGAATCTTGGAATAGCCTATCTTGAGTAGTGTATGGTATTCTTGTGTTTGTCAGACTGAGAGGGCAATGGAGATTATTTGAAATAATATTGTCCTTTATGCTTTGTACGCCGGCCATATTCTATAGCGTGGTGGGGACAATGATGATAGCAGTTGAAGCAACTCAGGCAGGAGCCGTCGTGCTTCCAATGTGGTTCTTCACCCTTTCCTCCCATCAAGTCTCCGGTGGGACAGACCTGAGCGCAGATGCCACACCTCACGCAGCGGTCACTCACCACATGGAAGGGTTTGTCTGTAATAAGAACTTTCTCAAAGAATGCTCCGAGGAGCTGTGAGTTGATCCAGGGCCAGCGGCCTTTATGTAAACGGAAAACACCCTCTTTCTTATCAAAGACCTCCTCGCAGATGACTTTCAGCATTTCATTGGCTTCGGTTTTCTTCTTGATCTCTTTTTCTTTCGTGTCAATATCCATGAACGGTAATCCTACATACGTCTCTGGCATGAGGATGGAATAAGCAGAGTCAACTTGATGAACATGGATACTTTTCAGTGACCGGTTAGCAGACAGAGCCTTGTTCAAATATCTGTCGACGGTTAATCCGATATTATCACCTGCCGTGACCACTGCGTAGGTAAAGGGTTTCTCTGCGCTTTCGACCGTGAGGCGGGATAGAAATGTTCTTACGATCGTCGGAACACGCCAGCCATGTACCGGGAAGACAAAGCCCATGCGTTCTCCCTTCTTGAGGGTGAAGGGCTTTCTGCTTCCCATGACTTCCGGTATGGAAATCAGCACATCCTGGGTTGCTGCAGCTAATTTCCGGGCCACCCACTGAGAATCACCTTCTGCTGAAAAATAGAATATCATAGGTCTCTCCGTTAATATGAAAAATGGATAGCACGCCTCCATGCTATCCATTATAAATGATATAATTTTCTTAAATTATTTAGCTTCTTTCATGTTTCCCTCAATATAGAGACGGGTCATTTCAACAACACCATTGGTGCGGACCGTAATGGTCTTTTTAAAATGACCGGGAAACTTACCTTTACCATTATAGGTTACTGATAATTCTCCCTTTTGACCTGGCATAATGGGTTTCTTCGTGTAACTGGGAATGGTACAGCCACAACTTGCAACTGCCTGGTTGATAACTAATGGTTTATCTCCCTTATTTATAAAGGTGAATGTTGTTTTCTGAATGGGTTGGGACTCAGAAAAAGTGCCGAAATCATGAGATAGCCTGTCAAATTTGATCTCTGCTTGTGCACTGACACTTAAAGTGCAAACAAGCATTAATAGCATACTTAAAACTAACTTTTTCATATTGTTATCACTTGATTTATAATTCGTTCGATGCAAAGGTAAATAGAAAGTTTAGCATAAGTTCTGTTTTTTACAAAAATTAATGCTTTTATTTGGCATTTATCTTGATTTATTGTATTTTTGCAAATCAGAATTGAAAATACTTAATATGTATAGAACGAATACGTGTGGGGAGTTGCGCCTTTCGGACTCTGGAAAAGAGGTAACACTGGCCGGCTGGGTTCAGCGTTTAAGAAAATTAGGGGGGATGACTTTTGTTGATCTCCGTGATCGTTATGGTATTACCCAATTAGTTTTTAACGAAGCTAAAGACAGCGTGTTGTGTGATCAGGCTAATCAGTTAGGTCGTGAATATTGTGTTCAGATCAAGGGAATAGTCCGTGAACGTGCCAGCAAAAATCCTAAAATGGATACGGGCGATATTGAAATCATTGCTGAGGACCTCAACGTCCTTTCTCCAAGTTTGACACCACCGTTTACGATTGAGGATCATACGGATGGGGGAGATGATCTTCGGATGAAATACCGTTATCTTGACCTCCGGCGGCCTTGCGTAAGAAAAAATCTGGAGTTGCGCCACAGGATGACTATTTTAATTCGTAATTTTCTGGATGCTAAGAAGTTTATTGAGGTAGAAACGCCTGATCTGATCGGAAGTACTCCCGAAGGAGCTCGTGATTTTGTCGTTCCTTCCCGTATGAATCCGGGACAGTTCTATGCGCTGCCACAGAGCCCTCAACTTTTGAAACAACTACTGATGGTGGCTGGTTTTGACAGATATTTCCAGATTGCCAAGTGCTTCCGTGATGAGGACTTGCGGGCTGACCGTCAACCAGAGTTTACACAAGTAGATTGTGAGATGAGTTTTGTGGATCAGGATGATGTGATCAATCTGTTTGAAGAGATGTGCAGGATGCTTTTTAAGGAGATCCGTGGCGTCGAACTGCCTAAACTGCAGCAGATGACATGGCAGGAGGCGATGAGGCGTTTTGGCAGTGACAAGCCTGATCTGCGCTTTGGTATGGAGTTTGTTGAGCTTCAGGATTTCTTTAAAGGAAAAGGCTCTTTCAGTGTCTTTGATGAGGCTGCCTATATCGGGGGAATTTGTGCACCTGGATGTGCTGATTACAGTCGTAAACAACTCAATGAGTTGACTGACTATGTGAAGTCTCCTCAGGTTGGTGCCAAAGGACTCGTCTATATTAAGTATAATGCTGACGGGACGGTAAAGAGTTCTGTTGATAAGTTCTATTCTCCTGAAGTCCTTGCCCAGGTCAAGGAAAAAATGGGGGCAAAGGACGGGGATCTGGTATTGATTCTCAGTGGTACAAGCATTAATAAAACTCGCATTCAACTTTGCAGCCTGCGCTTGTTGATGGGGGATCGTCTGGGACTTCGTGATAAGGATATCTTCAAATGCTTATGGATCATTGATTTTCCTCTCTTCGAATGGAGCGATGAAGAGCAGCGGCTGGTATCCACTCATCATCCGTTTACGATGCCTAATCCTGATGATATTCCTTTGCTGGACACACATCCTGAAAAGGTTCGTGCTAAGGCTTATGATTTCGTCTGCAATGGAATGGAAGTGGGCGGAGGAAGTATTCGTATTCATGATACGAAACTTCAGGAAAAAATGTTCAAAGTCCTTGGCTTTACCAGGGAGAGAGCTGAGGCTCAGTTTGGCTTCTTGATGAATGCATTTAAATATGGTGCTCCTCCTCATGCAGGACTGGCCTTTGGACTGGATCGTTTCACCAGTATCCTTGCCGGTCTGGATAGTATCCGGGATACAATTGCCTTTCCTAAAAATAATAAGGGCAGGGATGTGATGCTGGGGGCTCCTTCTGAATTAGACAAAAAGCAACTTGATGAGTTGTCTATTTGTGTAAATACTCCTCAGGAATAAGATCATTTCCGTTTTTTATTCTAAGATTCATTCATGAACAGAATAAAAAACGGATTTTTGTTTGATATAAGTCAAGAAATTTGTTTTTTTTTATTTCCAAAGTCTTTAATAAGTAACATTTTAATAAAGAATAATGTAAATCTGAAAAAAAGAATTATCTTTGTAGCAGATTTATAAAAGTAGGTGGGCTACATGATGTAATAAGCCTTGACTAATTTTTTAAATATAGACAAAATGAGAGAAAAGAAAACAAGAACATGCGCTGCTAAAAAAACGGTATCTAAAGCAGCTGAAACGAAGACCGTTCTGGTTCTGAGTCCGGAAAATGCAGGTTTCAAAGCAGGTGATGTTTATCAGGCACTTGCAGCTGCAGGACAAGCCATGACAGTAGATGAAATTGCTAAGCAGGCTAAGATCAGCGAAGAAGAAGCTATTCTTGGCATTGGCTGGCTCTTTAAAGAGGGCAAAATCAAAGACGAGGACAATAAAATTATCCTTGCTTAATATTCCTTTCAAAAAGGTCGCAGATGTTTCGTGCGTTTGTGGCTTTTTTGTTCATTCTGTTTAGCTGATACTCTGTTCCGTTTACAATGAATTGTAGGAAAAGAGTTTTTGCATGAAAAACAACTACTGATAATCTCTATACCTGTTTTCTTTCACTGTAATAAGATCTTCTCGTGCTGATTCTGTAATTTTTCCCTTCCGTTGTTTAAGGCAGACAATAGTGGAGAGATAAATGGGTAATTTGTAACTTGGGCTAAAGTCTATGTTACAAGCTTTGGATGAACCTGACAGGTTTTTGTATAACTTTGCCCTCGGAGAATGACAGGAATGAAGAAGTTTATCTTTCTATGAAAGAATTTGCTTCCAAGCAGAAGTCAGAACAAGAGCGCTCCGTTCTCGTAAATGAAAAACTAAAAATGAAAAACTTATGACTGAGAAATATTTATTGGGTTTTGATGTGGGATCATCATCGGTGAAAGTGTCTTTGATCAATGTCGATACCGGGACTGTAACATCATCAGCTTTCTCTCCTGAGCATGAAGCTCCAATGGTAGCAATGAGACCTGGATGGGCTGAACAAGAACCTGAATCGTGGTGGAAATATGCGAAAACTTCACTGGCTCAGGCTATGAATAAAGCAGACATCAGTGGAGAGGATATTTTGGCTATAGGCATTTCTTATCAAATGCATGGACTGGTATGCGTGGATAAAGATCAGCGGGTCCTTCGTCCTTCGATCATCTGGTGTGATTCTCGTGCTGTTTCTTATGGAAATAAGGCTTTCAGGGAGTTGGGAAGGAAAAGGTGCCTGGAGCACCTCTTAAATTCTCCCGGGAATTTTACGGCTTCTAAACTGGAGTGGGTGAAGATTCATGAACCTCAGATTTTTGAGCAGATAGACAAGGTCATGCTGCCAGGGGATTATCTGGCCATGAAACTTTCCGGGTGTATCCAGACAACAATTGAGGGACTTTCTGAAGCAATCTTATGGGACTTTAAGAATAAAGTTCCGGCAAAATTCCTTCTGGACTATTTTGGCTTTCCGGAAGGTTTCCTGCCGGAAATCGTGCCAACATTTTCGAGACAGTGTGTGGTGAGCCGACAGGCTGCCGAAGAAACAGGATTGAAGGAGGGAACTCCCATTTCTTACCGGGCTGGTGACCAGCCTAATAATGCTGTCAGCCTGAATGTCTTTGATCCGGGGGAAATAGCTTCTACCGCAGGTACGTCAGGGGTCGTTTATGGCGTACTGGGGAAGGCCAACTATGATCCTAAAAGTCGTGTGAATACTTTTGCGCATGTTAATTATGCGGAAACAGAGGATCGTCTTGGTGTCTTGCTCTGTATTAATGGCACAGGTATCCTCAATGCCTGGGTGCACCGTAACATTACACCTGACCTGAGTTATGCTGACATGAATCAGTTGGCTGCTGATATACCGATTGGTTCCAAGGGGGTCACTGTAATTCCTTTTGGTAATGGCGCGGAACGTGTGCTGGAGAATAGGGAAATTGGGTGTAGTATCCATGGACTGAATTTCAATGAACATAATCGTGCACATATCGTGCGTGCAGCCCAGGAAGGCATCGTTTTCGGTTTTTGCTATGGTATGGAAATCATGGAAAAGATGGGCATGAAAATCCACAAGATTCATGCTGGACATGCCAATATGTTCTTGAGTCCGGTTTTTTGTGACACGCTTGCAAGTGTCAGTGGAGATTGTATTGAGTTGTATGAAACGGATGGAAGTGCTGGCGCAGCAAGGGGGGCCGGAATCGGAGCCGGAATTTATAAGGATCACGATGAAGCCTTCTCTATGCTGAAACGGTTGGCTGTCGTCGAGCCGGATGAGCACCATCGTAGTGCTTATCTGAATGCATACGCGGACTGGAAAGACCAATTGAATAAAATGCTACTGGATTAACTAATAACTATTAAATTAAACAACTATGACAAAAGAGTATTTTCCGCAAATCGGAAAAATCCCGTTTGAAGGGACAAAGAGTAAAAAAGTTTTAGCTTTCCATTATTATGATCCTGAAAAGGTGATTATGGGGAAGAAAATGAAGGACTGGCTGAGATTCGCCATGGCCTGGTGGCACACGCTGGGACCAGCGTCTGCTGATCAGTTCGGGGGACAGACACGCCTCTACCCCTGGTATAAAGCTGATACTGCCATCCAACGGGCAAAGGATAAGATGGATGCCGGTTTTGAGATTATGGAGAAACTGGGTATTCATTACTTCTGTTTCCATGACGTTGATCTTTGTGATCCTTCTGATGACATCCAGGAGTACGAAGACAATATGAAGGCGATTACGGATTATGCCCTCCAGAAAATGAAAGTATTTCCGGATATTCATCTCCTTTGGGGGACGGCAAATGTTTTTGGAGACAAGTGCTATATGAATGGTGCTTCAACAAATCCTGATTTTGATGTCGTGGCCCGTGCTTGCGTACAGATCAAAAATGCCATTGATGCGACGATTAAACTTGGAGGGTCTGATTATGTGTTCTGGGGTGGCCGCGAGGGCTATCAGAGTTTGCTGAATACGGATATGAAGCGTGAGAAGGATCATTATGCTACGATGCTGGCTGCTGCCAGGGACTATGGCCGTTCTCATGGCTTTAAGGGGACCTTCCTGGTAGAACCGAAGCCGATGGAGCCTACAAAGCATCAGTATGATACAGATGTAGAAACGGTTGTCGGGTTCCTCAGGGCTCATCATCTGGACAAGGATTTCAAGATTAACATAGAAGTGAACCATGCAACGCTTGCCGGACATACTTTCTCTCATGAGCTGGCCTGTGCTATAGATGCAGGCATGCTTGGATCCGTTGATGCTAACCGTGGTGACTATCAGAACGGCTGGGATACGGATCAGTTTCCTATAGACAATTGGGAGTTGACTCAGGCCTGGATGCAAATCCTGCGCAATGGCGGTCTGCATAATGGCGGATCAAATTTTGATGCTAAATTGCGTAGGAATTCTACGGATCCTGATGACATCTTTATTGCTCATATCAGTGGTATGGATGCCTTCGCTCGTGGATTGGAGAATGCTGCTGCCATTTTGACGGAGAGTCCTCTGCCTCAAATGCTAAAGGAGCGATATGCTAGTTTTGACCATGGGGAAGGTAAAAAGTTTGAAGATGGTGAGTTGTCTCTTGAACAGATCGTCGACTATGCCAAAGGTCATGGTAAACCAAAATTGATTTCAGGTAAACAGGAACTGTACGAGATGATCGTGAATTTGTACTGTAAATAATTTTATTTACAAATTGATCTGGTAAACGATTGTAAATAAGGGGAGTAGGACCATTTGGCCTTACTCCTGTTTCGTTCTATCCATAAAATGATTTTGTTTGGGAGGCAAGGTAATCGTATTTGTAACTAAACGGAAGTAATGACATTTTGTTTTCTGTTTGTGTCTGCCTAAAAATGATAAGATTATTTTGTAAGTTAGAAAAAATCAATTATCTTTGCATATCATAAAAATATACATTTATGACTCAAAATCATAATCACCTGGTAATTATGGCCGGAGGTGTGGGGAGCAGATTCTGGCCGATGAGTACTGTAGAACGACCTAAACAATTTATAGATGTCCTGGGGGTGGGACGCTCCTTACTCCAACTGACCTATGATCGTTTTGAGGGCATCTGTGATCCCCGGAATATATGGGTTGTCACGAATAAGAAATATGCAACCCTGGTAGAGCAACAGCTTCCTGAAATTCCAACCGGGAATATTTTGTTGGAACCATGCCGTCGCAATACGGCACCTTGCATAGCTTATGTGAGCTGGCGTATCAAATCCATGGACCCTAAAGCTAATATCGTGGTGACTCCTTCTGATCATATTGTCACAAACGGCTCTGAATTTCGGCGGAGTATACTTTCTTGTATGAAATTTACAAGTGAGACAGATGCGATTGTCACTTTGGGCATAAAACCTTCCCGGCCGGAAACGGGTTATGGCTATATTAAGGCTGATCTGGAATCCAGTAGCGCGCGGAATAGTGAAATATTCCGTGTGGATAATTTCCGGGAGAAGCCTGATTTGCAGACAGCCAGAAAATATCTTCAGGAAGGTGATTATTTCTGGAATGCAGGAATCTTTATCTGGCGGGTAGAGACTATTGTCAATGCCTTCCGGGTTTACCAACCTACTTTGTCGGCTGTCTTCGAGAGTCTGATGGATGTTTACGGTACTGAACATGAACAGGAACAGATAGATCTCCGCTATCCGGAATGTGAGAGCATCAGCGTAGACTATGCCATTATGGAAAAGGCGGAGGAAATTTTTGTGTTTCCAGCTGATATAGGGTGGAGTGATCTGGGTACCTGGGGCAATCTGCTGGCCCATACTCACCATGATCTTTATGGCAACAGTCTGATAGGAGAGCATATCCAGGTCTATGATACAAAGAACTGTATCATCCATACGACGCAGGAGAAAAAGGTGATTGTCCAAGGGCTGGATGGATATATTGTCGCTGAGAAGGATCATCAGTTATTGATTTGTAAACTCTCGGATGAGCAAAGCATCAAGCAGTACAATGAGCAGTCCTGAGAGAATGTGGGGGTGACCTTCTCGGTCTGTTGGGCCTTTTAGGGATGGTCAGGGCAGTAGTCAGATCCTCCCTTGCGTTCTTCTGTTTAAGAAATAGCTGAAAGTTATTCCGCACCTGTGATGCGCTTATGGCGCTTGATGAGCCATCTGATAATAAGATAAAGGCATCCGATACCGACAAGAACAAAGATAACGGATTTGATGCTTTCGGTGTAAAGGGCAATCTTATCGTCTAACTGGTCTTCTGGAACGATAGAATGGAGATACCAGCCCAGAACGGCAAGAACACAATTCCATACTCCTGCACCTGCCATCGTATAGAGAAGGAATTTCCAATATTTCATCTTGCTCATGCCGGCAGGAATGGAAATCAAATGTCTGATGCCGGGGATCAGACGCCCTGTGATGGTAGCTGCCATCCCGTGTTTGTTGAAATACCTTTCACTTCTTTCTATTTTACTTTGGTTCAGCAGGCAAAGATGCCCGAACCGGCTGTTGGCGAATCGATAGATAACAGGCCTGCCTAGATAATAGCCTGCTAAATAGTTGACAGTGGCTCCGCACCCGGCTCCTAATATGCCAAAAATAACAACTAGGAAGATATCTAGGTTCCCACTTGCTGCATGGTAAGCTGCAGGGGTAATGACGAATTCTGAAGGAACAGGCAGGACGGTGCTCTCTAATAGCATCAGAAAGAAAATCGTCCCATAATTCAAGTCACTTAGCAATGAAGACAAAAAGCCCATATTAATAAAATAGTTAGAAGTTAAAACTTAAAACTTAAAGAATGCTGGTTATACCTTATGAAAACAGTCTGTATGGAGATTCCTCCATCTGTCAATTAGCATGAAGTTTCTAAATAAGTTTCATATTGTGAAGGTTCCATTCCTTCTGGAAAATATTTACCTAATACCCGTTTTGCCTCTTGAGGATTTTTCTTCACAGCGATCTTTAAATATTTGCGATACTCATCATCTTTATGGAGCTCTCTCGCACAGGCGGCAAGGTAGGAAAACCCTTTGTTCCATTTTTCCTGAGGGGCGAGCAGAATGGTCTGAAACATTTCGTATGCAGTCAGAAAAAGCCCGTTTTCATAAAAAGAGACGGCTGACCGGAAGAAGACTTGAGGTGAGTTTGTATGATCGATAGCTTCCTCGTAGTATTTTTGTCCTTCCTTATATCTTTTGTTTTCCAGATAAATATGTCCCTTGAGGATCTTTAATTCATCCGGATCGCTGTTCGGTAATGTCATCGCCTTGTCAATATAGTGAATCGCCTCATCGACATGCCCGAGTTTGCTCTCTGCAAAAGCTAGTTGTTCATAGATTTCCTTCAGCTCTGTCTCGTCATCTCCTGCCAGTAGTTCAGCCCTTTTGATATGTGGGAAAGCTGCCTGAGGCTTATGGAGCCGAAACAGGGTGATTCCTAAAGATAATTCTACGATCCCACTGTCCGGGACCAGTAGAAGGTATTTCTTGAAATATTTTTCTGCTTCCGCATAGTTTCCTAATGAATAGAGTCCGTTTGCCTTGTTCAGTATAGCTTCGTCATCTTTTATGTTAATTGCGATGGCAAACTCACTACTCTGGATGGATTTTCTGATGTCCCCTTCTGACAGTTGTGTGGAAGCCAGTTTGTTCCATAATTCTTCCGAATAGGGATCTTCTTCCAGAAGTTGCTGGTAGATTTGGATGGCCTTCTTATAATTACTTGATCCTGTAGCAATACGGGCATCCAGCTCTTGATAATCTGTTGTATCTGTTTCGTTATTTCTTGCCAGCCATTTCCTGGCCTGATCATAGAGTTTGTAGTCCGCAAACAGGTTGGCCACATCGAAATAGTAATCCTGAACGGACATTTCTTCTTCCTCTTCCTCATTTTCAACGATGGGAATTTGTTCCTGCAGGTAATGGTCAGCTTCGTCTGTTTGTTGCTCTACGATCATGATTTCTGCAATGAGATAGAAATAGTCTATATCCGTTTTATCCTGGATTTGTGCAGCATATTTGCGAGCTTTCACCGGATTCTTCTCAACCAGTAGAAAGTATCTGGACAGGAAGGCCAGTGGCTCAATTGCTCCTGGAAAAAGTTCGAGCGCATAGCGAGCCCCCTCCAGTGCCTTGGATCCTTCTCCATTGGCCTGGTAATATTCGCAGATGCGAGTGAGGTCGTCAGAATCCATGAAGATGTGCTCTCCTTTGGTTCTGGCTTCCTCATATTCCTTCAGCATCCGTCGAAAATCCGGGGTATCGTAATAGCTGTCTCTCATTTTTCCTTATTCTTCATTTTAGCCCAGGTATCTTTCAGATTTACAGTTTTGTTGTAGATCAGATGCCCGGGGGTTGAATCCAGGTCGGCCATGAAATAACCTATACGCTGGAACTGGAGGTATTCTCCTGGTTTCCTGTCAGCAGCGTAGTTTTCTACATAGCAATGCTGAAGGATATGCAGGCTGTTCGGGTTCAGTAATTCCCGGAAGTCTCGCTCATCTGCTGACGGGTTTTCTACCGTGAAAAGCCGGTCGTATTCCCGAATTTCGGCTTCCTTGCAATTATCCTGGCTGACCCAGTGGAGCGTACCTTTCACTTTCCGGTTTGCACCGGGCATTCCGCTCCTGCTTTCCGGATCGTAGGTCGCTTCGATCTCTGTTATCCGTCCCTGGTCGTCTTTCTTGCATCCTGTGCATTTGATGATATAGGCATTTTTCAGCCTTACTTCCTTGCCCGGTGTCATGCGGAAAAACTTTTTAGGAGCATCCTCCATGAAGTCAGTTCGTTCTATCCATAGTTTCTTCGTAAACTGGATGGTATGGCTGCCGGCAGTTTCATCTTCGGGATTATTGATGGCGGTCATCTCTTCGGTCTTTCCTTCCGGGTAATTGGTGATGATAAGACTTACCGGGTCTAGTACTGCACTTACACGTGTAGCCCGCTCATTCAGATCTTCCCTTACACTGGCTTCTAACAGGGCTATATCGTTGAGGGCATCAAATTTGGTGTAACCGATGGAGTCTATGAACTTCCGGATGCTTTCAGGGGAATAGCCTCTCCTGCGCATGCCGCATAATGTCGGCATGCGTGGATCATCCCATCCGGTAACTAATTTCTCATCTACCAGGGTATGGAGTTTACGCTTGGACATTACTGAATAGGTCAGATTCAACCTGTTGAACTCTATCTGTCGCGGACGGTTATCATCCATTTGATTGTCACTGCCGTCCATCTCCTTGAGGTAGTCTACAAAAAGATCATATAACGGACGGTGGGGGACAAATTCCAATGTACAGATGGAGTGAGTGACTCCCTCAAAATAGTCACTTTGTCCATGGGCAAAGTCGTACATCGGGTAGCAGTGCCATTGGGTTCCGGTACGGTGGTGGGGGGTCTGAATGATTCTGTAGATGACAGGATCACGTAACAGCATATCCGCGTTGGTCATATCAAGTTTGGCACGCAGTACCATTGAACCTTCTACTGCTTCGGCAGTATTCATGTGCCGGAAGAGTCGCAGGTTTTCCTCAATCGGGCGGTCTCTGTACGGACTGGATGTCCCCGGGGTCGTAGGAGTACCTTTCTGCTCGGCAATCTGTTCACTGGTCTGCTCATCTACATAGGCCCTTCCCTCCTGGATCATCCAGATGGCAAAATTCCATAATTTTTCAAAGTAGTCAGAGGCATAATAGATGTGCCCCCATTTGAAGCCAAGCCACTTAATATCGTTAAGGATATTCTCTACATATTCATTGTTTTCCTTGCTGGGATTCGTATCGTCAAAACGAAGGTTGCAGACACCATGGTACTTTTCGGCAATACCGAAATCCATGCAGATGGCTTTCGCATGACCGATATGCAGATACCCGTTGGGTTCTGGTGGAAACCGGGTCTGGATGCGTCCACCATTTTTGCCTTTTTCCAGATCTTCCTGAACGAGTCGTTCTACAAAACTGATGCTCTTTTTTTCTTCGTGATTTTCTTCTTTTATTGCCATAACAACAAAACTATAGATATTTACTATTGGCTGCAAAGGTACTAAAAAGATCGTAGACTGACCAAGCCTCGATTGCAGTTTTTTTGTTCACATGTAAACGAATGTTTAGAAATGGGAGAAAATTTATAGAGATATGTTCTTAAACATGTAAAAGAATTTGCAGAAGACAAATAAATCTTTTATCTTTGCAACATTATCCTGAATACAATCTTTTTACCTTAAAAGAAGCTAATACCTATTGAGATAAGCGTTTCCCTTTGTGAAAAGGGAGACGCTTCTATTTTTTGTATGGATTCCTGACTTTCCGGAATCCGGTAATTGTAATGAATTGATACTTTTTCCTTTTAGTGTGGACAGCGTGGATGTGTTGTCTTCATGTTATTAAAATAACCATGTAACATTTTCGAAACAGGAATGTAAATACATCGTCATCATATAGAAACCATGGCGTAACACTTGATATTTACTTTTGTGTTCGAGGATAAAAATCAATAAGTAGTGTTTCTGACAGAGTGATGTTGACCATCCGTCACATCTTTGTAACAGATTCTTTATATAAACATAACATCGAAGACATCATATTGAAACACGGGCGGAATATCTTTGCAGAATAATATAAGAATGGACCTTTATCATTCATCTTAAAAAGGAAGATTATAAAAAAAATTATTTCAATAATGAGCATCATGTTAGTCTCTACAGTCGGTATGGCTCAAGAAACAACATTTAAACCAGGCGGTCAGCCGGTACTTAAGGTTTTCACTGATTTCAGAGTACAGTCGACAGACGGAAAAACGAATACTGCCTTTGAACTATCAAGAGTCTATTTAGGTTATGCTTATTATTTCTCTCCTTATTTTTCTACAAAGGTCGTATTGGATGTTACGGATAAGAATAATGGGTATCAAGGTTCTGCCTATACAGTTTATGCCAAAAATGCTTATGGCGAATATTCCAGAGATGGACTTACTCTTGATTTCGGCTTGATAGGTACGAATACTTTTAATTGGCAGGAATCTCTTTGGGGAAAGCGCTATCTTTTAAAGTCCTTCCAGGATCTGAATGGTTTTGCTTCCAGTGCTGACCTTGGCTTGGGAATAAAATATCAGATTGCCCCCGAAGTAAGTATGGATGTGCAGGTGGTTAATGGGGAAGGCTACAAATCGGTACAGGCAGACAGTGCTGTGAAAGTGTCGGCCGGATTGACGTATCAGCCTGTTAGAAATTTTTATATGCGCATATATGGTGATTATTTGAAGAAAAAGGAGGCACAGATAACGTTCAATGCAATGTTAGCTTATCAATGTGACAGGTTTACGGTTGGCGGTGAATATAATAGGCAGACCGGGCATAATAAAGTGAAAGATCATAATCTGAATGGCCTCTCGTTCTGGGGAACCTGCCATCTGAATAGGATCATGACCGTATTCGGCCGTTATGATTATCTGAGTTCTAAAAAACTGAATGGTTCTGATGAGGGGTGGAATAGTGCCCAGGATGGGAACTTATATGTCGCGGGCATGGAATTCTTCCCGGTAAAGGGTGTATCAATCTCTCCCAACGTTCAGATTCAGGATCCGAAATTGTCTGGTTCAAAACCGACAACATGTTTCTTATTGAGTTTTCAGTATAAGTTATAGTATAAAGGTCATTTAAATATAAAAATTTATGAAGAAAAAAATTATTTTAATTGCCGTATTGAGTATAGTTGTTATCGGATTAGGCGTAATCATTTTCGGCAACAAGAGTGATTCAAAAACTATTTCCGGTGCAGGAGCTACATTCCCTCAGCCGTTTTATAATGCTGCATTCATCAGGTATGAACACCTGACTCATGTCAAGGTCACTTATGGAGGAATCGGCTCTGGCGGTGGCATCCGGAGCTTGAAAGATAAGGTCGTAGACTTTGGAGCTTCTGACGCTTTTCTCAGTGATAAGGAGTTGAAGGAAATGCCGGCTCCTGTTGTACATATACCGACGTGCTGTGGAGCTGTTGTCATTGCCTTTAACCTGCCGGGTATCAAACAGATCAAATTGACTCCTGATGTGCTGGCCGGCATATTCTCCGGAAAGATTAAAAACTGGAATAGTGATGAGTTGAAAAAGATTAATCAGGGGATTCATTTTCCGAATAAGGCAATCGTTGTCATCCATCGTTCTGACGGTAGTGGAACCACTAATATGTTTACGGACTATTTGTCAAGGGTAAATGCTGAGTGGAAAGCAAAAATTGGTTCCGGAAAAACTGTAAACTGGCCCGTCGGCATAGGTGCCAAAGGGAATCCAGGGGTTGCTGGAACCATTCATCAGACGGTAGGTTCTATCGGGTATGTTGGCTCTGAGTATGCTTTTGCAGAACATCAGCCGGCAGCATTGCTCCAGAATAAATCGGGCAGGTTTATCGAGGCTTCTGTCGCATCCGCAAGTGCTGCCGCCAAATGTACTATTCCTGCTGATACTCGTGTGATGCTGAACAATTCATCGGCAAAAGATGCTTATCCAATTGCAGGTTTTACCTGGCTGCTTCTTTACAAAGACCAGGCTTATAATCATCGTTCCTTTGCTCAGGCTCAGGCTACTTTGAAATTGATTGATTGGATGTTAGGAAGTGATGCCCAGGGAATCGCTTCGAAAGTGAGCTATGCTCCGCTGCCTCCTGCTGTTGCTGCAAGGGCTAAGGCAATATTGCGCACGATTACTTACAAGGGTAAACGAGTTTTAAAATAAAAGACAAAGGGCGGACTTTATGTCCGCCTGTATATAGGTATGCAAATCAATAGTGATAAGGTTCTAAAACGTGTATTATTCGCTTCCTCTTTGGTGATCTTACTGATAGGGGTAGCGATTTTAATCTCTTTAATAGAAGGTTCCATGCCATCCATCTCAAAGATGGGATGGAAATTTCTGGTATCATCGAAATGGGATCCTACTCAGGGGAGTGAACATTATGGTGCATTGGCCTTTATCGTTGGCACGTTGATGACCTCTGTACTGGCTCTGATCATCGCCATTCCCTTGGCATTTTTCACGTCGCTTTTTATCGCGGAATACTTCAAGGGCACTAAATTAGGGGCTGTTGTAGGAACCCTGGTGGATCTGTTGGCTGGCATACCTTCGATCATTTATGGACTTTGGGGATTCTATATCCTCTGTCCGCTTGTGGTCAAGTCGGGGCTGAGTCCACAAGGTTTTGGCATCTTTACATCATCTTTGATATTAGCAGTCATGATTGTTCCGTATGCTACCTCGTTAAGTAATACGGCAATAGCAATGGTTCCTAACGAACTGAAGGAGGCTGCTTATTCTCTGGGTGCTACCAGAATGGAGGTGATCAGAACGGTTATCTTGCCTAATGCCCGTTCAGGCATGGCTGCCAGTTATGTGCTGGCATTGGGCCGTGCCATGGGGGAAACGCTTGCGGTGACCATGCTGATCGGTAATGCGGACGTTATACCACACAGTATCTTCAGTACGGGTAACACGATGGCAAGTGTCATCGCTAATCAGTTTGGCGAGGCTAGCGGATTGCAATTAAGTGCATTGATTGAGATAGGTTTGCTGCTGTTCATTATCACGACAATAGTGAATGCGATAGGCAAATATATTATTAAAAAGATTGGACAATGAATCATTCTATGGCTGTGGAGAAAAAATATAGTTCTCTGTCTTCTATAAGGTATCGGAAGACTAAAGATCGTCTGTTCAAGGGAGCTGTCATGTTTTTTTCCTTTATCACGATCTCAATGGTGTTCTTGATCATCGGGACCTTGCTGATCAAGGGCTACCGGCAGATCAACTGGGCCTTTTTCACCCAGGTCGCTCCTGATACTTTTTCGGCGATGATGGCAAAGTCCAGCGGGCAGATCATACCTGGCGGCATTGCTAATGGTATCCTCGGCTCTCTTTATCTCGTTGCAATTGCCTCGGTTCTTTCCATACCCATCGGCATCTTGATCGGGGTATATCTGTCGGAGAACAGCGAGAAGAAATATGCAGGTCTGATACGTGATATTGCAGACATTTTGCAGGGGGTTCCTTCCATCGTCATCGGACTGATTGCCTATATATGGATAGTGGTTCCGGTTACCAGAAGTTATTCGGTCCTGGCTGGTGGGGTGGCATTGGCGATTATGATGCTCCCGCTGATCGTCCGGTCCACGGAAGAGTCTCTGAAGAGGGTGCCTAATACCCTCAAGGAGGCTGCAATAGCTCTTGGCACTCCTTACTACAAAGTGATTTGGAGGGTAGTCATCCCATCTGCCTTTTCCGGCCTGATGAGTGGCATCCTCCTTTCTGTCTCTCGGGTGCTCGGGGAGACGGCTCCTTTGATGCTGACTACTCTTGGGAACCCGAATATCAACTGGAATATCATGAAGCCTGGCAGTGCTGTACCCTTGCTGATATGGCAATTTTATAATAATCCGAATATGGTCGATCTTATCTGGAGCTCGACGATTTTCCTGATGGGATTTGTGTTGTTACTCAATTTGACGTCTAAATGGATAGAAGCTAAGAGAAAGAAATAACAGATAGAAATACGGAATATGAAAGAAACAGAAGAAGAAAGAATTGCCCCTCCGGTAATGTTGATAGATAATATTTCAATAAGTTATGGTGATGATAAATATGCAGTGAAAAATGTATCGGCTAAAATATTGGGTAATTCGATCACGGCAATCATGGGGCCGTCCGGATGCGGAAAGACTACACTATTGCGGGCGATTAACCGGATGCATGAGTTGTACCCTAATATACATACCAAGGGGAAAATATGGCTCAATGGTAATAATATCTATGATATGCCGACCATCAATTTGCGCCGTAAAATCGGAATGGTCTTCCAGCGTCCTAACCCGTTTCCTACATTGAGTATATTTGATAATGTGATAGCTGGTTATAAGTTGAATGGTATTCATCTGAAAAAATCTGAGAGGGAAGAGATCGTGGAGACTTCCTTAAAGGATGTTGCTCTTTGGGATGAGGTTAAAGACTCTCTTCACAGCAAGGGAAATTTCCTTTCGGGAGGGCAACAACAGCGCCTCTGCATTGCACGGACGATAGCCTTCAGGCCTGAAGTCATCCTGCTGGATGAGCCGACGTCTGCCCTTGATCCTATCTCAACGGCCAAAATAGAAGACCTGCTGGTCGGATTGAAAAAAAACTATACCATAATTATGGTTACTCACAATATGTCCCAGGCTGCACGAATCTCTGATAAATCGATGTTTATGTACTTGGGTGAACTGGTTGAATATGACAATACTCAGAAGATGTTTACGACTCCCTCTGACCCTCGTACCGAGGCTTATCTCACGGGTAAATTCGGATAAAGTGTTATAAACAATATAAAAATAGAGATTATGGCGATAACTAAAGACAATGCTTTGCACGCGATATTGGTCCATTTCAATGAGATGGTGAAAATTGTGATGCGTCAACTTGACATTATGGATAAAATGATCATTGATCATACCATACAGATTCCTCCTGAACTCCAAAAGGAAATAAAGGAAAATGAGGACAAGATAGATGAGTATGAAACAGGCCTGGGGAATGAGATCATAGACATTATCGTCTTGCAGAGCCCTGTGGCTTCCGATATTCGTAAGATTATGGCTGCGTACCAGATTATATCTAATCTGGAAAGAATCGGTGACCAGGTTAAGAATATAGACAAATTGTTGCCCCGTATCGAGGATAAAGAGATTTATGAACACATGGTACCTGTTATCTCCAGCATGATGGCATCAAGCATTATGATGGTCAAGAGATCCATTTCCTCATTTGTTGATGATGATAATAATGCGGCGATCTGGACGATAAAAAATGATGATGTCGTGGATGAGATTAATCATAAACTGATCCAGGATACGATTCAGAAAAGTCACTATCCTAACGATATTCAGCATCTGTTGTTTACGTTTATAAACGTAAACAGCATTATTTCAAATATCGAACGTATTGCTGACCATGCGACGAATATCGCTGAGGCTTCCATTTATGCCAACATAGGTGAAAACTTGCGTCATAGTAAAGTCGTCTTCAGGGATTCTGATTCAGAACCCAAGCATTAGGCTTGTCCTTTATTTCTTCTTTGCTTTCTTTCTTGATCAGGCAGGTCTCTGTGTGGAAACCTGCCTGATTGTGTGTTTTCTTTTACAGGTCAGTTCATTCAATCACTTGATGCCTCTTTCATTTAAGGCCTTGGAATACCTGGCTGCATTTTGCAGATGCTCGCTATAGGTGCGGGCAAAATTATGGGTGCCGCTGAAATCTTCTTTCGCACACATGTACAAGTAGTTGTGGTGCACATAATTGAGTACCGCGTCTATTCCGGCTACCGTAGGGATACAGATCGGGCCGGGGGGCAGTCCCGGATTTTTATAAGTATTATAAGGACTGTTAATGTACAGAAGATTGTTATAAATACGTTTTAAATCAAATCGTTTCCAGGCAAACTTGATGGTCGGATCGGATTGCAAGGGCATGCCGTCGGGATACTTGGCACTGCGTACTTTCAACCGGTTATAGTATAAGCCGGCTATCATGGGCTTTTCTGCGTCATTATTCGTTTCTGAATCTACAATACTGGCCAGGGTGATCACCTGGACGGGGGTGAACCCCATCGCTTCAGCTTTCTTGATGCGTTCAAAATTCCAGAACTTCTTGCTTTCCTTTTGCATCCTGTCCAAAAATCTAGGGATACTGATATCCCAGTAGACATCGTAGGTGTTCGGGATGAACATGCAGGCAATCGTTGTCGTATCATAACCGTAATGCCTGCAGACTTGTTCATTTGTCAGAGAATCATAAAGTTGTTCTTCGTCCAGCATCAGCTTTTTACTTACATCGTAGGAGAGGTCTCCGATGGTTCTTACTGCTGAGGGGATGGACAGGTCTACGGGAGTCTGCTGCCCGTTTCTCAAATGGCGGAAAAGGGTCAGGGCACCTTCTCCCTTACGTATGGCATAACGCCCTGTGCGGATATGCTGGGCATAATCGAAATGGCGGGCAAGGGTTCGGAAGGCGAAGAAACTATGGGCGTTGGCTATCGGACGGAGTTTGTCATATACGGAATCAATGCTATCATCCTTGTCTATATAAAGATAGGACGTTTCTGATTTTGCGGAAAAAGAAGAGAAGAAGTAGTAGTACACTACTCCTAAGATCACCACCAAGCATATTGCTATGGCGGTAATATACTTCTTACATGTCTGATGTTTCATTTTTTTGTCTTTAGAAATCGGTGCAAAGATAGTAATAAATTAAGAAACATGAGTGAAGAATTATTATTTATTTTTATACCTTTGCATAAAAATAATGGTGTATGAAATTAGAGTTTAGTATTGTGTATCATACTGAATGGGGACAGTCTGTTCATCTTGTTCTCAATTATATCAGCAACAACGGTCGCAAGAGCAAGATGGAGTTTCTCTTGCACACGGGTGACGGATATTTATGGACACTGGAGACTTCGGTAGTCGATTTTCATCAGTCTCCCTCAGCCTATATCTGCTATTGGTATCAGGTAGAAGATGAGAAAGGGAAAGTGCTCAGAAGGGAGTGGACACAGTCTTACAGGATTTATACTTATGATCCTACGAAAGATTATACCTTCCAGGATTCCTGGCGTGATATACCTTATCCTTATTGTACCCTTTCTGAATCCATGAATGAGGAGGATCGTGGCTCGCTGGAATCCAGTCAATTGCTTCCTCATGACAATATCGTCATCTATGACCGGACAATACTTTTCCGCGTCTCAGCCCCTGATTTGCGGGAAAATGAGTCGGTGGCGATCTGTGGCAATCATGCTGTTTTAGGCAGCTGGAATCCGAAACGCTATCTGCTGATGAAGTGTGTCTCGCAGCATGAGTGGCTTCTGAGCGTTGACGTATTTGCCGTGAACACTTCCCTGGAATATAAATATGTCGTAATCAATAATGATACCCGCAGTCTCAGGCAGTGGGAGACGGGAGAGAACAGAACGGTGGAGGTCAGCAATATTACGGATAATCATGTGCTGGTAGTCGATGGTGGCCTGCTGAGAGTTAAGGATAGTTCTCTGGAAGCCCGCATTACGGTGGAAACGGACCAGCCTGATAAGGTGATGAATGCTTTGTATCATTTGCCGGTCAGAATCAAAAAATTCAATTGGTTCCAGTCTTATGATACTTATGTCTTTGACCTGGACGGTACTTTGCTGAATACTCTTCGTGACCTGGCAGCGAGTTGCAATTATGCCCTTCATACTGCCGGGATGCCGGAACGGACTATAGAAGAGGTCCGCAGGTTCGTGGGAAATGGTGTGAAAAAACTCATGGAGCGTGCCATCCCGGGGGGACTGGATAATCCTGAATTCGATTCCACTTACCAGATCTTCCGGAAGCATTATCTCCTTCACAGTCTAGACACAACACAACCTTATCCGGGGATTCCTGAAATGTTGAAACGACTGGTGGATAAGGGAAAGGGGGTGGCTGTCGTAAGTAATAAGTTTTATGCTGCCACACAGGAACTTTGCCGGCACTTTTTCCCCCAGGTAAAGGTGGCAATAGGTGAGCGGGAAAATATTCAGAAAAAACCGGCTCCTGATACGGTCCTGGAAGCCTTGAGACAACTCGGCGTCTCTCGCTCACATGCGGTCTATATAGGTGACAGCGATGTGGATATTATGACCGCCCGTAATTGCAAAATGCCGTGCATAAGTGTACTCTGGGGATTCCGTAACCGGGAATTCCTGATCGAACACGGAGCTACTACTTTAGTAGAATCACCGGAGGAAATTTTCTGAACTTGATTAAACTTGAAGGCACACTCATCCTTGCAGGCAAAACCCTTCTGACAGAAATAAGAACTTTCTGACAGAGAATTTTGCAGATTGCATGGAATTCTGACCTTACAGGGAATGTAATTCGATATACTCCTGGACAGCTATCTTGTAGGTATCAGAAATAGGGATAAAAGTTTCGTTGAATCTGATCCTGAACCGGTCTATCATGGGAATAGAAGGCATGTGCACAATGTAGGAACGGTGTACACGCATGAATTCCGGACGAGGCAGGAAATTATCCAGCCTTTTCATGTTCATCAGACAAACAACCGGTTTGAGGTTACCTTTCAGAAAGAATTTCACATAGTCTTTCTGTCCCATAATGTAAAGGATGTCGTCAAATTTGATTTGTACAGTTTTGTACTCACTGTTGACAAAAAAGAAGCGGTCCTCTTTTATTAACCCTTTTTTCTTTTGTTCTTCCATATCTATAAATCTATATGTTTTATTAAAAATAGAGGTATATATCTTTTTTCTCCCCTAAGTTTATTAAACGTTGCCACTTATAGTCATTTGACGAACTGTAATGACGAAGGTTTATTTTATTGCTCCAAAATTAACATTTGTTTGTTTTCTATTACTTATTAAACTGGTATAGTCTTGCAATGTATTTTCCAAGTATGTCAAATTCAATGTTCACGATACTGCCGATGTGCATATCACAGAAATTGGTATGGTCATGGGTATACGGTATGATCGCTACTGTAAAGGTGTTGTCTGTGGGCTGGCATACCGTCAGTGACACGCCGTTTACACTCACTGATCCCTTGTCTACGGTGAGATACCCTTTTTGGGCCATTTCCTGGTTCAGAGGATATTGAAAGGTATAGTAGACAGAGCCATCAGCATCTTTCATGTTGATGCATTGTGCGGTCTCGTCTACATGTCCCTGGACGATATGCCCGTCGAGGCGACTGTTCAGAGGCATAGACCTTTCTACATTTACTTTGTCTCCGATTTTCAATAACCCGAGGTTGGAACGGTCCAGGGTCTCTTTCATTGCGGTGACGGTATAGGTGTCGTCCCGTGTCTTCACTACAGTGAGGCATACCCCGTTGTGGCTGATGCTCTGGTCTGTCTTCAGTTCCCTGGCAAAAGGGCAGGTGAATGTGAAATCGATATTCCCACGTGTTTTCTTTATAGCTGTTACGGTAGCCATCTCCTCTATAATACCACTAAACATATTGATCGGTGTCTTTTATTATGGGTAAAATAAAAAACAGGAATCACTTTGACTCCTGTTCCATTAAGAAAGGGGTCGCTCGACGATGTGATGAAAACTCCGAGTTTTTAACATTTGAGTGTACCTTTAGTTTTTGTAATCCACCGGATTCCAAAGAATTTTTTCACCTGAGCGAATGTTGTGGCCCGCCATAGACTAAAGAACGACCCGGTTTTCGTATTAATTTGATGAGTATCCCAATCAAATCGAAACGACCCCAATATTTTATCCTTTCATTTACAAAGTTACTCATTCTCTTTTAATTCTCCAAATATTCTATGAAATATTTTTCTCAATTGTACAGGATCATCGATGATATTACGGATTGTATTGAGATTTTTCTCATTAGGACTTCCTGAAATCCATAAGTGGATATATCCGTTGCGGGAATACTTTTCATTCATGTGTCTTTGAAAGTTGTCCCATTGTTGTTCTTCTTCTTTTCCCGGATAATTTTCCATCCCGTATTCGATGGCCCGGCGAAATACAATTTCGGGTTCAAGGTCTCGGTCTGCCTCTGCGACGATTTTTCCGTACAGACTTCTTGGGCATCGGCTCATGGAGGCCCTGTGATCCTCTACGGCTTCTTTCATCACCTTTATTTGTTCAGGGGTAAACCATTTCCTCAATCGTACATCATTTGCGAGAATCTTTCCTCCGGTAATCTGATGGATGGCCCTTGGTCCTATCATGCCCAGGTCATGATAGGCTGCGATGGCATAGACCATGTTGATGTTGGCACCTGTAGTACGGGACAGTATGAGGCTGTTTTGTATCACTCGTGTCACGTGTTCCAGACCGTGGCTCTTTCCGAACTGATTATAGCGGGGCAGAATTTGGGTCTCTATGAATTCCATGAGATCCAGGCTGACTTGTTGTTGCATAGGATAATGTTTAGATAAAAATTGCGCTGATGGCCACAATCAATCCAAAGAGGAACATGTTCCGGGCATTCTTGCCGAGGATTCTATTCAGCTCTTTTCCATGATTGATTTTTTTCATCAGGCTGTAGGTATAGCAATGTAAGGTGCCGTAAAAGATGAGGAGGGCTACGGCCATTACGATCTTCCATTCTGGAGAAAAGTGATTCAGGGTATAACTGACGAGGATACTGATCATGATGAGGATGGCTAACAAGCCGTCTGACAGGTACAGCCGTTCGGCGTTGCGCTCTCCGATCCTGACGACCAGTGTCTTTTTCCCGTCTCGCCGGTCATTGTCCCGGTCCCGGTAATTGTTGACTACTAATAAGGTGTCTATGACTAACCCGCAGGCGATGGATGCTAATAGGATCTCTACTGTTATCCGGTGCATCGTGGCCGGCAGCTCCAGATAGTAGGTCAGGCATACCGGGATGATCCCGAAGAACAGGAGGACCAGGATGTCTCCAAGCCCCATGTAGGATAACCTGGTGGTATAGAGAAAACAGAAAAGGACGCACAGGACGCCGACGGCGATCATCCAGAATCCTCCATAGATAATCAGGGGAAGGCCGGTCAGGCACGCCAGGATGGTGGTCATGACGATACCTCTCCTCATTTTGGAGAGTGTGATCCATCCTTCTGAGCAGGCTCTTTTCGGACCAAGGCGTGTCGTCTTGTCATCATTGCCCTTCATGCCGTCAAAGTAATCATTGATAAAGTTGGCATCTATTTGCATGATGAAGGCAAATAGGAAGCACAGGATGGCCGGAATGGCTTGGAAAGAACTTGCCCCGGCGTCTCTTAAGGCAAAGCCTGTGCCGATCATGACAGGCACGGCAGCACCTGAAAGTGTTTTAGGACGTGCTGCCAGAATCCATGCCTTCCATGAGTTTGTTTTAACGTTTGATTCATTCATATTACTTTGTGTTTTATCTTGATCCTGGTTGACAGGAATAGTATAGTATGGTCGGACCATGGAAGTGGCCTGACCTTGGTCAATTGAAGAAATTCCAACTGATGCCAAAACGGACTATGGCCGGATCCAAAGGATAGTGGGGGGTGTAGAAATAGTCCTTATTGCCGCTTTTTCCGTTCAGATGACTATACATGACGAAGAAACGGGTATGCTTCAGGTCAAAATTGATATAGGCATTGACCATGGGGTAGTTGCCGATTTTCACCCTTTGGCTGTTCTGGCTGTCCTGTACCGTGAACACACCCATGGCGGGACTGTAGTCGGGAGCATAATAAGAGGTGAAGTATCTCATGTCGATTCCCAGATCGGTATGCAGCACCCGTGCGATCCTGAAACGGAGATAGAGGTTGGTATAGACATTCAGCGTCGGCACTGGCAAAGCATTGTCATCGGATGATTTCTGGAAGGTCAGCACGTTTTCCCAGTGGAAAATCTGATATTCGAAATTCTGGAAGAGTTGGACGGTGAGCAGACTCATGTTTCCTCCCTTTTGCTTCACGCTCACCGTGTTGCCTGTCCGGCTATAGGTGTCACCACTGTGGACGATATTATAATCTTGCATGAAGTAAGTGTAATTCTGGAGGTTGTCGTAAGCAACCCTGAGTTTTGTCTGGGTCTTTCGTATCGTAAAGTCTCCCATCAGCCGGCTGTGGATGATCTTGTCGAGGTTGGTGTTGTCCCACCAGAAATGACGTGAATGATAATGGCGGAAGTAGAAGGTGGGATTGGTCCGGTGCAGGAAGGCGTTGGCCGCTAACTGCACCGTATCACCAAACAGTTTGAAGTTGAGGTCTGCGTTGCCGTCCAGCAGGAGGTTCTGGGCATCCTGTCCTACTATTCCAAGTTCTGCAGTAACATTATAATGGAGCAGACTGCCCTGGGTCTTGCTTAATTGTCCGCCAATGCTCAGGGTCCGTTCATTATAGGTGGCCCTGCCGCCTCCTGTAGAATCAGGGAGCTCGAAATGTCTCAGGTCATAACTCGCGAAAGCTTTTAATCCTGCCTTCGCATATTTGTTGAATCCTTCAAGCAAGGCAATGGCGAAGGTGTTCTTGAATTCAAAATGCCGTGTAGAATCATAAATGGAATCTCCGACATTGTATCTTTCATTGGCAGGGTAACTGTTGAGATAGTAGTTATCCGGCGTCTGATAGGCTTGGTAAATGCGATGATAGCTGTCAAATTTCATGGTGTGGATGAAACTTGTTACCGGCACGTATTCACTCTTTGTCCATGAGGTATCCTCTGGGGCTTTCCCGTTTTTAGCAAGAAGACTGTCCGCTGATGCCTTTCCGTTGACTGCTATCCGGTCACCCGGATTCTTACCCTTAGGGATTGCTGCCGGTTCATTTCCTTCAATCTTAGCACTTTCGGGTCTTCCGTTAGTCAGTTCCTTCTGGTTCTTCTCGTAAGTTTTCTGATCGAAATGCCTGCCTTCGTCTTTTGCCTTTTTCTCCTCTTTCTCTTTGTTCTTGGCAGCATCATTTTCCTTCTTTGAGGCAATAGCAAATTTTCTGGCTTTGATTTCTTCGGCTGTCATCGGAACTTTCCGACTGAACCCGAGGCTGTAACGATGGGTGAAGAAGATGTGCTGATTGTCATTCCTGTTCCAGTTTTCCTCCAGGACTGTCGGGATCTCATCGGTCTCGTAATTCTCATTGAAGGTTTCGGGATGGGTGATATAATTATCATTCGTTATTCCACCGTTCTCTGCAACTTTTTCATGATTGAGGGAGATGAGAAGATGGGCCTGATATTGGTCTCCGATATAGGAAGCCCAGGTCGTATAGCCGAAATGAGATGTACTTTGATTACTGTAATAGCCTCTGCCATACTTATAGTCGAAGCGGAAACCTACTCCCAACCTTTTCCCTGCGTTGACCGCATAGAGGGCCTTGAAATCATCTTCGCCATCGATACGATTACCGCATTCATTTAGGGTTACATTGGTGATGGGGGAATATGTGTTGGTGAAATGCTGGACTCCGACGGGTCTGACAAAATAATCATAAGGTTGAGTGAATATGAATTGAGATGGATCAGGCCGGTCGATGAAAATACGGGCGATGCGTGGGGATCCCATGTTGCCTAACGTATTGTATTCTCCTCTCAGTCCGGTCGTAAACGTAGTGTTCATATACATGTAGGACAGGGTGTCCACTTGTGCAGGCGTACGGTCTCCGAAGCGTTCATCCACAGTCCATACATGAATGCCTCTGGGGATTTCCTTTTCACTGCCTAATGAGTCTGTCCGGTTTCGTTTATTGGTATTGCTGACATCTCCGTTCGCGTCAATTCCTTGAATAGAATTATTATTAGAATTGATTTGCGCCGAAATGGGAATTACGGCGCAAATCAGAAATAGCATCAAAAAAAATTTTCTCATTTATGAAAGAGTCGAAGTAAGACCTCAATAAATTTGATGGCTACAGCTGAAAGCATCACTATGATGGCGGGAGTTTTATACTGGCTGAAAAGGTAGAAGCATACTCCCACGACAGCTAAGATCATAAAAATGATGTTCAGGATGTTCCTGAGTTTGAATAGCGGCGAACGCTCTTCCTTGATGGGTTTCAAGCGTCGCAGGTGTCTGAATGGATTCTGGCCCTGGCTTAGGTTGTCCATGTTTTTGGATCTTTAATTTAATGCGATGATTTGTCTTCCTCGTTGCGGAACATGTCCGTCACCTGCTTGAAGATTTCATCTTTACGGTCAATGGTATACTTGCGGAATTTTCCATACATTCTGGCCAGATCATTTTTCTTCTTTGTCAAGGCATATTTGTCTGTGATGATCTCCTCGGCGGGGGAGTAGAACCCTCCGGGGCGCCCCTCTTCATAGATGTAGCTGAGACGGCTTATGGTCATTTTCAGATGTTGGTCGCTGCACTGGGCTATGATCGTATACATGAACTGCGCCCTGTCTACGGAAAGGAAAGTGCTTTTGAAGGTCATCCACTCCTTTATGGGCGCGGCGATAACTCCTCTGCTTGTGCTTACTAATGCAATCCTGCTTCCCTTTAGTTCATCTTTGCCTTTGGTCAGTTGACTTAAATAGTGATAAACGGAATCATAGATCTCCTCCTCATTCCGGCCGGGGATACGCTCATCCAACGTAAAAATAATCTTTCCTTCTTTGTCTGTCGGGACTGCTCCTGCGAGATATTTCGGGTTTTCTTTTAATTTGACGGCGTGTTGGGTTTCAGGGTTTTTTTCTTTCCCTCCGGATTCCTTTGTGGTTGCTGTCCGGGCTGTTGTCTGCCCTGGTATGGTCCAGTCAGCCGGACTTGCATTTTTTGCCTTTACGGTATCTTGTAAAGTGGTTATTTCTATTTTCCCCGGTGCCGGCTGGTTCCCCTCGACAGAACTGGCTCCCACCAGTAGGGGAAAGCATAACAGGATGATAGTAAATGCTTGCTTCATGATTTTTTTTATATCTGATATTGATAAGTTACAAAAGTAACAAAATATATTTGATTCCCCGTTGATTAAGTAATATTTAACTTTTGTCTTTTCTGCCTTTTTCCGTTTTTGCATGTTGTATGCAGGAAGAAAAAAATACTTGCAAAAAGACCAGGTCTGAATAAGTTGGATTCTTGATCATTTTCTGCAGAATGACATCAACTATCGTTTTAAAGCTAGATTAACGTTGAAGATGTTAAATATTCGTAATAAACATCTCTTTTCTCTATCAATTGGTCAGAATATTTGGTTTATACAATAAACTTATTTACATTTGCATCCTGTATTAAAAGGATGCTTAAGTATCCTTTGTTTTTTACAAATATAGTTTATGAAACAAACTTATTTATTTGCTGGACTTAAGTGGTTGTAGAGTTAAGTTGAATAGCAAATTACTAATGGAAATAGAGATCAAAGCATGAGATATAAAAATTTAATTCGGATAAGAAGGTTCAGTGTCACAGGCTTATTTAAAGGTGTTTTTGATGATGCACATAAGTGGTTAAGCAGTGTAGAGCGATAGGTTAAAGATTTTGTAAAGTATTGTATAATAATAAATAATTGAAAAAATGGAAGAAAAAAAATTAACTGAAAAAGAAAGTTTAGAGCTGATTACTCGGATGATTCAATCAACAAAAGAGAATCTTGAAGTAGGGCGGGGGAATAAATTCTTGATGTATGGATATTTCACGGTTGCATTGGGGATCGTGATTTTTCTGCTGTCACTTTTTACCCACAACAACTTGTATAGTTGGGGATGGTGCCTGATGTTTGCATGTTGGGCATTTGTGTCTTGGAAAGCAAAGAAACCGGATGTTATTACCTATACCGGTAAAGCAATTCAACGAGTGTGGCAGATTATGGGACTGATGTTTGCCATCACGTTTGTCTCTTTGTGGATATTCGTCGTTATCTTTCATACCCATTACATTCTTATGATTCTTATGATGCCGTTATCTCTGATTTATGTGAATATAGGTGTTTCTATTACTGGGATCATTTTGAAGGATAAGTGGATGACCTTTTTACCGTTGGTGAGCCAGTTGATAGCCTTTTATATGTTGGTGGCTATAATGAATAATATTCCGAATATCTTGTTGAATCTTTTGATGAGTTTTGCATTCATTGTTTCTATGGTTATCCCTGGGCATATATTGAATTACAAAATGCATAAATGATGTTCAAAGATCTAAATCCATTATTGCATTCACAACTCAGATTGGCTATTATGTCAATTCTTATTTCAGTAGATGAAGCTGATTTCGTTTATCTGAAAGAGAAAACAAACTCAACAGCTGGTAATCTGAGTGTGCAGATTGATAAATTATCACAGGCTGATTATATTGAAGTGAAAAAAGATTTTGTTGGGAAAAGACCTCATACGACCTGCCGGATAACAGGAAAGGGCCGAAAGGCTTTTTCTGATTATATTGATGCTTTGAAGAGCTACTTGCCTTGATTTATGTGATCTTTTTCGGAACAGATACCGACACTTTGATTACCAGGCGGTGGTAGATATGTCTCCACGGCTTGGTAACGATGTCTCCACGGCTTGGTAATGATGTCTCCACGGCCTGGTAATGGCATTGACATGATATATACTGGAATTAGTGTGATGTATAGTGGATAAAGCCAAGCCTATTTCAGTTCCAGTTGTTTTTGCAGGCGGATGATCTCGTCACGGTATTGAGCAGCCTGAATGAAGTTGAGTTCCTTGGCTGCCTGTTGCATTTGGGATTTTGTATCAGCGATACTCTTTTCCAGTTGAGGGCGCGTCATACGTTTCACGATGGGATCAGCTGCAAAGGCACCCTCTGACGGTTCTATATAGGGTTGTGCCGTTGTTTCCGGGCCCTGTCCTTCTTTTGAATTTCCGATAGGCAGGTCGGTGTTGATGGCTTTGACAATCTGTTTAGGGACGATATGATGCTCTTCATTATATTTCATCTGGATCGTTCTGCGGCGGTTGGTCTCATCGATGGTTTTCTGCATGCTCTCGGTGATCGTATCAGCGTACATGATCACTTTCCCATGTATGTTCCTGGCTGCACGGCCGGCGGTCTGAGTCAGACTGCGGTGGCTGCGGAGGAATCCTTCCTTGTCTGCATCCAGGATGGCGACAAGGGAAACTTCCGGCAAGTCAAGTCCTTCACGCAACAGGTTGACTCCTACCAGCACATCATAGACCCCTGCCCGAAGGTCGTTCATGATCTTGACCCGGTCCAGGGTAGCTACATCGCTGTGGATATAAGCTGCCTTGATTTCATGTTCCAGCAGATATTCCGTAAGTTCCTCTGCCATTCGTTTGGTAAGTGTCGTGACGAGCACCCGTTCCTTATGATGACTTCGTGTAAGGATCTCGTCCATCAGGTCATCAATCTGGTTTTCGGAAGGACGGACTTCTATTTCAGGATCCAGGAGCCCTGTCGGACGGATGAGTTGTTCCACTACGACCCCTTCAGCCTCGTTCAGTTCATAGTCTGCCGGTGTGGCGCTCACGTAGATCACTTGATGGATCAGGGAATGGAACTCATCAAACTTCAGAGGTCTGTTGTCGAAGGCAGCCGGCAGCCGGAACCCGTATTCCACCAGGTTTTTCTTCCTGGCACGGTCTCCGCCGTACATCGCATTGATCTGTGGAATGCTGACATGGCTCTCATCGATGACCATCAGATAGTCTTTCGGGAAAAAGTCCAGGAGACAGTAAGGGCGCTGGCCGGCTTTACGTCCATCAAAATACCTGCTGTAGTTTTCGATACCGGAGCAATGACCTAGTTCCTTCATCATTTCCATATCGTATTCCACCCGTTCCTTAATCCGCTGGGCCTTGATAGGATCACCGATTTCCTTAAAGTAATCTACTTGTTTGACCAGGTCATCCTGGATTTCCCGGATAGCCCTTACCGTCTGGTCTTTAGTTGTAATAAAGAGATTAGCCGGATAGATTTCATAGTTATCGAAAGATTCTATACGATGGAAGGACACCGCGTCCACTTCCTCTATGGAGTCGATCTCATCGTCCCACCAGGTGACACGAAGAATATTATCGGAATAAGCCATAGAGATGTCCACGGTATCCCCCTTCACACGGAAATTACCCCGTTTGAGTTCTATATCGTTCCTCACGTAGAGTGCATCGACCAATTTACGCAGGAAATCATTCCTGTCCATCTTCTCTCCACGTTTCAGTTTGATGATGCTCTGTTGCATGGCCACTGGTCCTCCCATACCGTAGATACAGGAGACCGAGGATACGACGATAACGTCTTTTCGTCCGGAGAGCAAGGCGGAAAGAGCGCTCAGCCGCAGTTTGTCAATGTTGTCATTGATCGCCAGATCCTTCTCTATATAAGTGTCCGTAGACGGGATGTAGGCTTCAGGCTGGTAATAATCATAATAGGAGACATAGTATTCCACGGCATTGTCAGGAAAGAATCCCTTCATCTCCTGGTAGAGTTGGGCAGCCAGGGTCTTGTTGTGACTCAGGACAAGGGTGGGCCTGTTGATGCTGGCAATGACGTTGGCGACGGTAAAGGTTTTACCTGATCCGGTGACGCCTAAGAGGACTTGTGCCGGATCGCCTTCCCGGATACCTTTTATTAGTTGTTTGATTGCCTGAGGCTGATCGCCGGTAGGTTTGTATTTTGCTGTGAGTTTGAAATTCATTTTCTCCTGAAACTTTTAATCCTTTTTATGTATTCTTGCAAATTTACTAAAAAGATTGCTTTAAGAGTGATTGATTCGTAATAAAATGCTAAAAATTAAAGTATTTACTTTGTGAATAGCAGAAAAGTGAGTAACTTTGCAATTCAAAAAGCATCATAATGAAGAAATCAATCTTTGCCGTCTTGTCCTTCACGGTTGTGATCCTGCTCTCCAGCTGTGCCCATGAGTTCAATCAAGTATACAAGACAAGTGACTATTCATATAAGTATGAGTATGCCAAGGAGTGTTTTGCCAATGGCAAATATTCGCGTGCCGTCACCTTACTGCAAGAGCTGGTGACCATTGAAAAAGGTACTGACAATGCGCAGGAAAGCCTTTATATGTTAGCGATGGCCGAGTATTGCATGAAGGATTATGAGACAGCTTCTGATTATTTCAAGAAATACTATCAATCCTATCCGAAGGGCTTTTACGCTGAGATGGCTGAATACTATGCAGGTGAAAGTCTTTACCAGAGTACTCCTGAACCCCGGCTGGACCAGAGCAAGACTGTGCTGGCGATTGCTGCCTTTCAGGAATATCTTGATTTGTTTCCCGATGCAAAAATGAAAACCCTGGCACAGAAGCGGTTGTTTCAGTTACAGGATAAATTAGTGCAGAAGGAGTATGATTCCGCCAAACTCTATTATGACCTTGGTCCTTATTTTGGAAATTGCACTGAAGGAGGGAACAATTATATGGCTTGCATCATCACGGCTCAAAATGCTTTGAATGACTATCCATATAGCAATAAGCGTGAGGCTTTTTCCATCCTTATTATGAAGAGTAAGTATGAACTGGCGAAGATGAGTGTTCCCAGCAAGCAGTATCAGCGGTTTGAGGATGCCGAAGATGAATGCTATGGTTTCCTCAATGAATATCCGGACAGCAAGATGCGTACCGAGGCCAAGGATTATATTGCCGAGTGCAAGCAGTTTCTCTCTACTCATAAGAACATCAATCCGCTGGCAGATTAAGCATCTGTGAAGTTGTTAACAACAAGGAATATAAATATAGAATGACGACAGGCCATTCTTTCAATTTTCAGTTTAGATATGGATTATAAAAAGTCAAAAGCTCCGGTGACTACCGTGACACGAAATGTTGAAGAGTTGTGGAAAGATACCGGCAACATTTATGAGAGTGTTGTGATTATCTCCAAGCGCAGCAATCAGATAGCTCAGGAAATCAAGCAGGATCTGGATAAGAAACTGGCTGAATTTGCTTCCTACAACGATTCTCTTGAGGAAGTGTTTGAAAATCGGGAGCAGATAGAGATTTCCCGTTACTATGAAAAGTTACCTAAATCAACACTGTTGGCTACCCAGGAATTTATTGAGGGTAAAGTGTATTGGCGTGATCCTTCTAAGGATAAGGATGAGAAGCAGAATGAGAGGCTCTGATGTTACAGCGTAGACAATCTCTTTATCTCTTGTTGGCCTTGGTGGCGACCATTCTCTGTCTGGGTCTTTCTTTAGGAACTATAGAACCAAGGGGAATGGGAGTGGATACAGTTGTTTATAATATAGGATTGCATGGTCCTTTGAAGGCTGTTTATCCTGAATGGCCATTATTTGCTGTCTTACTGCTGACCTGTCCCTTGAATATAGCAGCAGTCTTCCTTTTCCACAGGCGGAAGTTGCAGGTTAAACTGTGCTGGACCTGTATCGTTTTGTGCGTGGTCTGGTATGCCTATTTCTTACATGTTGTCTTTCATGAATTCAATGCCGAGGGTACTTTTCACTTTGCGTGGACAGTTTGCCTTCCTTTGGTAGCGGTCATTTTCTATCTTTTGGCCCGCGGCGGCATAAGAAAGGATGAAAAACTCTTGAGGGCTGCTGATCGTATCCGCTGAGATTACTAGATGATCCTTTTTGAATAAGAGTGGGATTTTATAACGTTCAACCCCCGTGACTTTTAACATTACGGGGGTTGAACGTTTCTATTCATCTGATTATAGTCTGAATCCTTCAAGGGTTTTCCGGAGCGGTTTGGTGACTAGTATCATTTATCATTTGCTTTGCTGCTTGCCGTATTAATGGCATTGCCGGCCTTTACCCTGTACCCTGTCACCCTGTGGGAAGCATTTGTCCTCGCATCATAGAGATCACTGTTTCTATTGTTCGGTTCATGTTGTGAATAAAAGATGATTAATAGCTGACAGATCAATTCAAGGGTAAGGGAAGGGCAGAGATAAAAAAGTCCGCAACCGGAAAGTTGCGGACTTTTATAATAATCAGCGGGAAAGTTTATTTGTTTTCCTGCTCCAGACTGTCACTCCAGTCCTCCTTGCTCTTACGGACATAGCTCTGATACCGGATCTTTGCCATGCGTTCACAAGCAGCATAGAGTTCTTCAGCCTCGTTAGGGTATGCTTTCTTCACCGACAGGTAACGAACCTCACCCAGAAGGAAGTCACGGAATTTATCCCATTCAGGCTCTTTTGAGTCGAGTTGGAACGGATTCTTGCCTTCCATGGCCAGTTCCGGATTATATCTCCACAGATGCCAGTAGCCACACTCTACGGCGAGAGCTTCCTCTCTCTGGCTCTTGCCCATGCCACCTTTACGCTTCAGGCCATGATTGATACATGGAGAGTATGCGATGATCAGTGAAGGACCATGATAAGCTTCTGCTTCGCGGATGGCCTTTAAGGTCTGGTTGTTGTTGGCACCCATAGCAATCTGAGCTACATAGATATACCCGTAGGTGGTCTCCATCAGTCCCAGATCCTTTTTGCGGACACGCTTACCCTGAGCAGCAAACTGTGCGATAGCCCCCAGAGGAGTAGCCTTAGAGCTCTGGCCACCAGTATTGGAATAAACCTCGGTATCCATCACGAGCACATTGACATCCTCACCGGTAGAGAGCACGTGGTCAAGACCACCATAGTCAATATCGTATGATGCACCATCACCACCGATCAGCCACTGGCTGCGCTTTACCAGGTAATGTTCAAGAGTCTTGAGTTCCGTACAGATCGGGCAGCCTTCCTGGGCACCTTTCTCTATCAACGGCTTCAGTTCAGCTGCTGCAGCTTTGGAGCCATCAGCATCTTCCTTGTTCTCAATCCATTTCTGGGCGGCAGCCTTGAAATCAGCAGAGGTGCTGTCTTTCTCCATCAGTTCGTTCAGCAGCATCGTGATACGCTCTTTCATCTTCTTGTTAGCCAGGACCATTCCCAGACCGAATTCGCTGAAGTCTTCAAACAGGGAGTTGTCAAAAGCAGGGCCCTGTCCCTTGGCATTCGTCGTGTAAGGAGTGGCGGGGATAGATGCAGAATAGATAGAAGAGCAGCCTGTTGCGTTGGCAATCATTTCACGGTCACCGAAGAGTTGGCTGACCAACTTCACATAAGGAGTCTCACCGCAGCCTGCACAGGCACCGGAGAACTCAAACAGAGGAGTAGCAAACTGACTGTTTCTCGGATTTGACTTGATGTCAATGAGATTCTGCTTGCTGGATACATTCTTTACCAGCCAGTCCCAGTTCTGAGCTTCTGCGACCATCTTAGGATCATCCGTTCTGAAAGGAACCATAGACAATGCCTTGTTTCCCTTCTTGCCCGGGCAAATATCCACACAGTTACCACAGCCGAGGCAGTCCATGACGGAAATTTCCTGACGGAAGTGCATACCCTTGATAGCTTGCGGTGCCAGAATAGGAATAGTGTCTCCCTTGCAACCCTTTACTTCTTCATCATCCATCACGAATGGACGGATGGCTGCATGAGGACAAGCAAAAGCACATTTGTTACACTGGATACAATTCTCGGAATTCCATACCGGGACAAAAGCCTCTACACCACGCTTCTCGTATGCAGATGTGCCATTTTGCCAGGTGCCATCAGTAGTCCCATTCTTGAAAAAGTCTGAGACTTTCAGCAGATCACCTGCCTGCGCATTGATAGGACGGACAAGCTCCTTAACGAATGCAGGAGCATCATCCTCTTTCTTTGCTTCATCTTTCAGGTTAGCCCATGCTGGGTCTACCGTAAGCTCCTTATACTCGTCACCGCGGTCAACAGCCTGGTAGTTCTTGTCGACAACGTCCTGGCCCTTACGGGAGTAAGACTTGACGATGAATGCTTTCATCTGATTGACGGCAAGATCCAGAGGAATAACCTTTGTGATGCGGAAGAAGGCACTCTGAAGGATCGTGTTGGTACGGTTTCCCAGTCCTATTTCATGAGCAATCTTCGTAGCATTGATATAATAAACTTTGATATTGTTCTTTGCGAAATAGCGCTTTACCTTATTCGGAATGAAGTTAACGAGTTCATCACCCTCGAAGATCGTGTTCAACAGGAAAGTACCGTTCTTGCGAAGCCCGCGTGTCACGTCATACATATACAGATATGCCTGTACATGGCAAGCAACGAAGTTTGGAGTGTTCACCTGATAAGACGAGTGAATCGGATCATCACCGAAACGCAGGTGTGAGCAGGTAAAACCTCCGGATTTCTTAGAGTCGTAAGAGAAGTAAGCCTGGCAGTATTTATTGGTATTATTACCGATAATCTGAACAGAGTTCTTGTTGGCACCTACAGTACCATCGGCTCCTAAACCGTAAAACTTTGCCTCGAAGACGGAGTCGCCACCCATCGGAATTTCAGGTACTTTGGGCAGAGAAGTGAACGTGACATCATCCACGATTCCTACCGTAAAGTGATTCTTCGGTTCCGGCATTTCCAGATTGTTGAATACTGAGATAATGTCTGCCGGAGTAGTATCCGCAGAACTTAATCCGTAACGGCCACCGACAATCACCGGTTTGCGAGGATCCTCATAGAGGGCACTCTTGACATCCAGATACAGAGGCTCACCCTCAGCTCCAGGTTCCTTGGTACGGTCAAGCACTGCTATGCGCTTTACGGTAGCCGGGATAGCCTTTCTGAGGAAATCTACTGAGAACGGACGGAAGAGGTGAACGGAAACCATACCGACTTTCTTGCCCTGTTTGTTCAAATAGTCGATAGCTTCACGCGCTGGCTCTGAAGCCGATCCCATCAAAATGATGATGTTCTCAGCATCTTGGGCTCCATAATAGTTGAAAAGGTGATATTCGCGACCCGTAATCTTGGAAATTTCACCAAGATAATGCTCTACGACTCCAGGAACCTTATCATAGTAGCTGTTACATGCCTCACGGTGTGTGAAGAAGGTCTCAGGGTTCTCGGCAGTACCCCGTGTGACAGGACGTTCCGGAGAGAGCGCACGGTCACGGAAGTGCTTGATGTCAGCCGGATCAACCAACTTAGCCAAGGCGTCCTGGTCGATTTCCTCAATCTTGTGGTATTCGTGAGAGGTACGGAAGCCATCAAAGAAATTGATGAAAGGAACGCTTGTCTTCAATGTTGACAGATGAGGAACAGCTGTCAGGTCCATTACTTCCTGTACTGATCCTGAGCAGAATATGGCAAAGCCGGTCTGACGACAGGCCATGACATCTGACTGGTCTCCAAAGATACTCAATGCATGAGTAGCTACTGAACGTGCAGCTACATCAAACACTGCAGGGAGGAGTTCTCCCGCAATCTTGTACATGTTAGGGATCATCAGCAGAAGTCCCTGTGAAGCCGTGAAGGTTGTCGTCAGTGCACCTGCCTGCAAGGACCCGTGGACGGCACCGGCAGCACCACCTTCAGATTCCATTTCCTGAACTGTAACCGTCTGCCCGAAGAGGTTCTTACGCCCTTTGGCAGCCCATTCATCTACATGCTCTGCCATTGGAGATGACGGAGTAATAGGATAAATGGCAGCTACTTCAGTAAACATATAGCTTACATGAGCAGCAGCTGTGTTACCATCACATGTGATAAACTTTTTTTCTTTAGCCATTTTTTAAATGATAAATTAATCTGTTTTTATATTTACTTATTGATTTCAAGGATTCAGTCAGCAGATATTCTTGTGTTCTCCTTTCTTTCGAAAGATGGATGTTGTCGTTTCGGCATATCTGTTCCAAGGATTTTACTCCTTTCTTAGGATGAAACCTGATCCTTTACTTATCTGTTTTGTTTTCTCTTGTTGTTTGGTCACTCAAAGTGTTTTAGTATAGAAATCCTAATAGCCAGAGTGGTATCTGTTTCCCCCTTCCTACTTCCGTATGATAACGGGCATAAATAATATCCGGATTCAATCTCAGTTTTCCCGGTGCTTTTGCATCACAGATCTTGAATTTAAGTCGGTCATCAACCATAAAATAATGACCTTTCGGGCCAATATTTACGATATGATCTTTGCATAATGCACTGATGAAGAAGGTCTCCATCAGTTCTTGGGTTTCTACTTTTACCGGATAGATGGCATACATCAGGTTGGGGTTCTGCATCATCACCTTCGCAGGTTTTTTAGGAAATCTCTGTCCTTGTGGATAGATGATATTGATGAGTCGTGCATCTGCAAGGTATTTGATATAGTTCATGACCGTTGCACGACTGGTCTTGATGCCATACGCTAGTTTGCTGATATTCGGTGCTTTGGGACCACTTACCGCTAGAAGATAGAAGAGTTTCTTGATTTTCGTGAGATATTTCAACTCTATCTGTTTGATGAGCAGGATGTCCACCTCCGTCATCATATTCATTGTTTTCAGTAGATTCTCCGAGAAGTCACGATGTTCCAGGAAGAAAGGGTAGAAGCCATGCTCGATATAATCCTGGAAGTACTTTATAGGACTGACCTCAGGTAAGATATCCTTGATGATATGCTCATGGTTTTCCAGAATTTCATCCAGTGCATAGGGGTGAAAATTATTACCGGTCTGAAGGTTGATAAATTCCCGGAAGGAAAATCCCCACAGGTCATAGCTCTTGACGATTCCCTTCAGTTCCGGGTAGTCTTCTTCGAGCCTCATGACACTGCTTCCCGTGAATATGATTTTCAGGTCGGGGTAGAGGTCATAGCATTTACGTAGCTCCCTGCTCCATTCCGGGTGCTTGAATACCTGGTCAATGAGCAGTACCTTCCCTCCGTCTTTGACAAAATCTCCCGCAAAATCCGTAATACTGTGTCCCTGGAAATAGAAGTTGTTCATATTGATATACAAACACCGGGGATCATTGCAGCCAAATTTTTCTAAAGCATACTGTAAAAGGAAGGTTGTTTTCCCTACGCCCCTTGTACCTACAATGCCAATCATCCGGTCGTTCCAGTCGATTTCGTCCATCAAAGTACGGCGTACTGGTGCATGAGTATGTTCCAGAAGATAGGTATGCGTGCGAAAGAAAGCATCTTCCATAATCAGAGTGCGTTTGTAAGATTTGTCTTTAAATCATTTTCGAGTTCCTCTTGCAAAGATAATACATATTTTCTGATTTGCAACCCCAAGATAGCAAAATATTGTAATTTTAGTTTTTTTTAGATTTAATTCTTCACTGATTTTTCTTATCTTTGCAGAGTACTATGGAAAGATTGCATATCTTTAATCCCGAGCATGACCTTGCCTTGGCCTGTAATCAGTGGCAGTATACACCACCCAAGGCCGCTATGCAGTTGTGTCATGACCTCAACTGGATACCTGCGATATGGGCCGATAGCGGAGACTATGTGGTGGTGGATGACATTTCTGCAGCCACGGCTTCCCGGTCCCTTTTGCAAGCACTGCTGCCCGTCGATTTGCCGGCTGTCCATTTTATTACCCCCCAGTCTTCCGAGTTTAAGACCTTGACCTCTTTTGAGAAGATTCCCTGCCAGGGGGGAGAGTTGGCCCGTCTTCATCATCAGATCCTGCCGTGGGGATGGGACCGGCCCGTCATCAGCCGGTTGCTGGGGCCGCAGATCGCAGAGGCCCGGTTCGTGCCAGAGGCGGGGGCAGCGGATGAAGGCCAGCTGCTTTTCAATGAACGATGGATTCGCATATTATCCTCCCGCCAATACTGGCGTGTCCTTCTCCAGGATCATGTAGACGAAGTGAATACCCCGGAGGAATTACGGTCCAGTATAGAGAGACATGGAGGAAGAGCTGTCTTGAAGACTCCCTGGAGCAGTTCCGGGAGGGGAGTGCATTTCGTCGACCTGTCCCGTTCACCTTCCGTTCCCGGCATGCCCTATCCTTGTCTGGTTGAGCCCTGTTATCATAAGGTCAAGGATTTCGCAATGGAATTTGAGGCTACTGCTGAGGGTACGGTGCGCTATCTTGGACTGAATCTTTTTCAGACCAGAGGCTCTTCCTATGTCGGAAACCTGCTGGCAGACGAGAAGGATAAAGAACAGCTCCTGATGAGGGGAACTGTTGGCCTCAGTTTGAGATCCTGCCGCCGAAAAGTGGAGGAAATCGTTGCTGGAAATATCCGTGGCCGTTATACAGGTCCTTTCGGTGTGGATTTTATGCTGGTTCGTGATGACTCTTCCGGTTGCTGCGAGGACAGCATCCACGTATGTGAATTAAATCTCCGCCGTACCATGGGCCATGTAGCCCTGGTGTTGTCGCGTTATGTGCATGGATCGATGAAGGTGGTGTTTGATGGTCATCATTATCAATTAAGGATAGAATCAGGAACAAACTTTAAAACAACTAATCTATGAAACAAAATTTTTATTCTTTCTGTGCTGCGGCACTTCTCACATTCATGCCGATCTTTTCCCTCTCTGGAAAAGCCCAGGCTGTCCAGCCTTATGTCAGTCAGGTGTGGAGCCCGGACCAGGGAGACGGAACCTACATCAATCCGGTGATTAATTCTGATTACAGTGATCCTGATGTTATTGCCGTGGGAGAGGATTACTATATGACGGCAAGTTCTTTCAACTGTATTCCAGGACTGCCGGTATTACATTCCAGAGATCTGGTCAACTGGGAGATCATTGGCCATGCCATTCAGAAGATAGCACCTGACAGCGTATTCTCTAAACCGTCTTATGGCAATGGGGTATGGGCGCCCAGTATCCGGTACCATAATGGTGAATTCTATATCTATTGGGGAGATCCTGACTATGGGGTGTTCATGGTGAGCTCCAAGGATCCGGAAGGACCATGGACTGCTCCTCATTGTGTCATTCCTGGCAAGGGCATGATAGACACGACCCCGTTATGGGATGATGACGGCCGTTGCTATCTGGTCAATGCCTGGGCTAACAGCCGCACACATTTTGCCAGTGTGCTGACTGTACGGGAACTGAATGCTGGAGGGACGGAGCCGGTGGGCAATCCCGTCATCGTATTTGATGGAAACGGAACAGAGAATCGTACCTGCGAGGGCCCCAAATTTTATAAGCGTCAGGGGTGGTACTGGATATTGTGCCCCGCAGGAGGTGTTTCCTCCGGTTTTCAGTTGGCCATGCGTTCCAGGTCACCTTTTGGGCCGTATGAGGCGAAAAAGGTACTTGCACAAGGCCGGACAAAGGTTAATGGTCCCCATCAGGGAGCCTGGATCCATACGGCTTTCGGAGAAGACTGGTTTATCCACTTTCAGGATAAAGGGGCCTATGGTCGTGTCGTTTTCCTGGAGCCTGTCCACTGGAAGGATAATTGGCCGGTCATCGGTAAGATCCCCTCCAACGGCTATTGTGGCGAGCCGGTTCTCCGGTATCGTAAACCCAGGACTGCCGGCGGAACAGTCAAGGAAAATCCTCAGGAATCGGATGAATTCAATTCTCCTCGCCTCGGATTACAATGGCAATGGCAGGCGGATTATGACCAGACCTTCGGGATGCCTACCTCTCTTGGAGTGTTCCGCCTTTTTTCTTATGGCACAGACGGGACGATCTGGGACATTCCGAACTTACTCTTGCAGAAAACGCCTGCGGACCGGTTTACGGCAACCGCAAAAGTGGAATTTACGGCAAAGGAAGACAGGCAGTATGGGGGAATCATCATGATGGGACTGGACTATAGTGCGCTCGTTCTTGCACGGGCAGGGGACAGGTTCCAACTCCAGCAGATTACTTGTCGTCAGGCGGATCAGGGAGGGAAAGAAATGGTCCGATCACTGTTCTCCTTACCTCCGACCTCAAAAGATCATAATGGCTATCAGGAAGGCCTCCATGAGGCCGGTTATTTGCGCATGGCTGTCAGAGATGGCCAGGTGCGTTTCTTCTGGAGTACGGATGGGACGAATTTCAAAGAGGTGGGAAATTCCTTCCGGATGCGACAAGGGAAATGGGTCGGCGCCAAGATCGGATTCGTGGCTGAAAAACCTGCCGGGAAGTCAAACCGGGGGTGGCTGGACATCGACTGGTTCAGAATAACCAGGTGACTTATACGACGCCCTTCCCTTACCCAGACCTATAAAAACACAATTTCATGAGAACTAACACACCACTTCAGCGGGATCCCCTTTTGCGGATTGCGGTCATACTGGTTGCAGGCATTTGGACAGGGAAAGTCACTTCTGAACGAATTCCTGCCGGAACATGGATGATCCTGACCATAGCTCTTCTGTTGCTCGTCATTTGGCTTTTGCGTATCCATTTGAAAAGAGCAGATCCTTCCTTCAACGGCATCCCCTCAGCAGTCTTTCAGACCTGTTGTATTTTCATGGCGGTGTTTGCATTGGGAGCATGGGATGGTACAATGGCCCTGAAGTCTCATCGTCTTTTACCGGTGGGAAAGTCGTTTGAAGAGTATGCGATAGTTATCTCTCCGCCGGTCAGACATGGAAAGGTGGAACGGTGCGACCTTCTTCTTGCAGACGGATCCTCTGCGGGGAAGAAGATCAGAGCCAACTTTCTCAACACTCCTTTCGCCGTGAAGGAGGGTGCTGATGCTTCACGCTTGCGCGTAGGGGAAGGACTTGCAGTCCGATTGACGATTGAACAACCCTTTGTAAAGGAGTCTCGTAGTGGTAATTTTGACTATCCGCTATGGTTGAAAATCCATAATTTTGCAGGAACAGTATTCCTGCTCCCACAAGAATGGAAAAAGACCACTGTGGACCTTTCACATCTATCCTGCTATCAGCGGACGGTCCTGGTTGCCCTTCAGATGCGCCAGAAACTGATACGAAAGTATGCCAACATCGGGATCGCTGGTCAGAATGAAGCCGTGATGGCAGCCATGACACTCGGGGATAAGTCGGGCATATCCAGATCGACAGCCACTGCTTATTCCATTTCCGGCGCATCGCATATACTTTCTTTGAGCGGTTTGCACTTAGGAATTATCTATGGTATCCTGGTCTTTTTCTTCGGAGGGAGGAACCGCTGGTGGAATCAGATTGTGATCTTGCTGGCGATATGGAGTTTTACCCTTCTTGCAGGCTCCGGGCCGAGTGTCGTCCGTTCAGCCATGATGATTTCGATCTATGCACTGGTATCGCTGTTGAACCGTGATAAATTCAGTCTGAATACCTGGTCACTGGCTTTGATGATCATGCTGCTGGATCAACCATTGTATCTTTTTGATGTAGGCTTTGAATTATCCTTTATGGCCGTTTTGGGCATCCTGCTGGGTGTCAGGCTTTTTCCTGTTCCACTGAAAACAAGAGTTGGGAAGCGTTTTCGGGATCGTATTTCAAGATGGGCCTGGGGATTTGTTGTCGTATCCGTTTCCGCCCAGTTATGGACATTTCCCTTTGTGATCTATTATTTCGGACGATTTTCCTGTTATTTTCTCCTCACCAATCTGGTCGTGGTACCTCTGGCTACCACGTTGCTCTATCTGGTGTCAGGTGGTTTTATCCTTTACCTGTGGCCCGTCGCTGCACGTTTCCTGTTCATGCTTGCAGATGAGGTGTCAGGCAGCCTTAATCGCACGGTACAATGGATATCCTCATGCCCCGGGGCTTCCATAGAAGGAATTTGTATCAGTCAGGGACAAGTTGTGTTGATTTATCTGGCCTTGATTGGAATATCTGCATTGTTTTTTGTAACTTTGCGTCCGCAATGAGGTATTTTATCACTTTTGCCTATGACGGCACAAACTATCACGGTTGGCAGGTGCAGCCTAATGGGATCTCTGTCCAGGAGCGGCTTGACGGGTGTCTGTCCACTCTGCTCAGGAAGAAGGTAGAGACGGTGGGAGCCGGAAGGACGGATGCCGGAGTGCATGCCCGGATGATGGTGGCACATTTTGACTGGCCTGGAGAACTTGATGGTGAACAGTTGGCATACCGCCTGAACAGGATCCTTCCCTGGGATATTGCTGTGCAGGATGTCCGGAAGGTTGATGAACGACTTCATGCACGTTTCTCCGCCAAGTCCCGTCTCTATCGCTATTATATCCATCTGAGCAAGGATCCGTTTCTGAGACGCTATTCCTGGGAGATCCATTATCCTCTTGATTTCAGGATCATGAATGAGGGGGCTTCGCTGCTTTTGGGAGAAAAGGACTTTGCCTGTTTTTGTAAGGCAGGCGGAAATCAGAAAAACACGCGTTGTCTTGTCACAGAGGCTCATTGGGACCAGCAAGGAAACCAATGGATATTTACCATCCGGGCTAACCGGTTCTTGAGGAACATGGTCAGGGCGATTGTGGGGACACTGGTCGACCTGGGGCGTGGTCAGATTACCCTTCAGGACTTTGCCCGGATTCTGGCCAATGGTTCGAGAAGTGATGCTGGGGAAAGTGTACCCGGTAATGCGTTGTTCCTGGAAGAAATAGCCTACTGAGACTATCCTTACCGATAAAAAATAGAAAATATTTAGGATAATATAATGATGTGGCTTGTATTAGCATTTGTCTCAGCAGCTCTGCTGGGATTCTATGATTCCTTTAAGAAAGCAGCTTTATGCGGGAATGCGGTTATTACCGTACTTTTTCTGAACACTTTTTTCTGTTCCGTCATTTTTTTGCCCTTTATTCTTTTATCCCATTATACGACGGTGCTCGACGGCAGTATTTTCCACGTGGCAAGTGGAGGCTGGGAAGTGCAGAGATATGTGTTCCTGAAGAGTTGCATTGTCCTGGCAAGTTGGATTTTCGGTTATTTTGGAATGAAGCATCTCCCCCTGACGATCGTCGGACCTATCAATGCCACACGGCCGGTGATGGTTCTGGTAGGGGCCATGCTCGTGTTTGGCGAAACCCTCAATCTTTATCAGTGGATAGGTGTAGCCCTGGCTGTCACTTCGTTTTTCATGCTTTCCAGGAGTGGCAAGAAGGAAGGCATTGATTTCAAGCATAACAAATGGATCTATTTTATCGTCATTGCTGCCGTGCTGGGGGCTGTCAGCGGACTTTATGATAAATACCTGATGGCCAAGCCGGCAGATGGGGGGCTGGGACTTGACCGTATGCTCGTGCAGAGCTGGTATAATGTTTATCAGATGTTGATGATGGCAGTTGTTCTGCTGATAGCTGTCTTTAAGCCTTTTGCCCATTTCCGTAAGGGTAGGGCACTGTTTCCCCAAAGTAAATTCCATTGGGACTGGGCCATACCCTGGATCTCTATCTTTTTAAGCGCGGCTGACTTTGCCTATTTTTATGCTCTGTCCTTGCCGGGAGCGATGATCTCTATCGTTTCCATGGTGCGGAGAGGGAGCGTGATCGTCAGTTTCCTGTTTGGCGCGGCTGTTTTCCACGAGAAGAACCTGAGGGCAAAGGTTGCAGATTTGATCCTGGTTCTCCTGGGGATGATCTTTCTTTATATCGGATCAAGATAGGATGCAGTATAAAAATCCTAAGCCAGATCTGCCGACAGCCGGAAACGTTTTGTCCTTTTCATCCCGAATGATAATCATTTTCAGTTAAAAGGATTCTGGAGAATCTGTCTGATCTCGAAAATGATAGAAAAAATGTTCTTTTTCTTTGCAATGTGATTGAAATATTGTATTTTTGCAAATATATCGTTCAATAGAATTGAATATGCAGAACATTTTTAAGGGTTTGGGTATTGCCTTAATTACTCCGTTCCATCAGGATGGTAGTGTAGACTATCAGGCTTTGAAAAAATTGGTGGAATATCAACTTGACAATGGTGCAGACTTTCTCTGTATCCTTGCTACTACGGCGGAAACGCCTTGTCTGTCACGTGAGGAAAAGGATAAGATTACGGAGGTGGTCAAGGAGGTGAACCATGGCCGCGTGAAGATCTTGAAATATTGCGGCGGTAATCATACTGCTGCCGTCATCGATGAGATGAAGTCTACGGACTGGACAGGTATTGATGGGATACTAAGCGTTTGTCCTTATTATAACAAACCCTCTCAGGAAGGACTTTACCAACACTTTAAAGCTATTGCGCAGGAGAGTCCTTTACCGGTGATCATGTATAATGTCCCCGGTCGTACGGGGGTAAACCTGAAGGCTGAGACACAAGTGAGGCTGGCTAAGGACTGTCCGAATATTGTTGGTGTAAAGGAGGCTTCCGGATCCCTGGAGCAGATCGATGAGATTATCAAGAACAAACCCGATAGTTTTGATGTCATCAGCGGTGATGATGCCCTGACTTTCTCAATGATTGCCAGTGGGGCAGTAGGCGTGATCAGTGTCATCGGCAATGCTTTGCCGAAAGAATTTTCCAGGATGATCCGTCTGGAATTGAAAGGACAATATGAGGCTGCCCGGAAAATCCATCATCAGTTTACAGAACTGTACAAATTACTTTTCGTAGATGGTAACCCTGCTGGTGTAAAGGCGTTGCTCAACGATATGGGATTCATTCAGAATGAACTCCGCCTGCCTTTGGTGCCGACAACGATCAAGACCAAGGAACGTATGGCTGAAATACTGAAAGAACTCAGGAGGTAACCGTTTACCTGTAACAGGAGCATTTCCGGGACCTCATTTATAAGTCAGTAAAAAATAAAAAGATGTCAGAAGAGACTAAAAAGGTTATTCATGAGGTTACTCCTCTTATGTCGAAAGATGTACTTTACATTGCTGACCGCCATAAGAAAGAGTTTACTTATCCTATACATAATCATGATGCCTGTGAATTGAATTTTGTCGAAGGGGCTTCCGGTGTCAGACGTATAGTAGGGGATTCTCAGGAACTGATCGGCGATTATGATCTCGTGTTGATTACTTCAAGCCAACTTGAGCATGTGTGGGAACAATACCATTGCAAGAGCCAGGATATACACGAGATCACGATCCAGTTTGATTTCAGCTATGGAGAGGATACCCTTTTCGGCCGTAACCCTTTAGCTCCGATAGCCCGTATGCTGAATGAGGCGCGGAAGGGAATCAGTTTCCCTTTGAAAGCGATCATGAAAGTGTACCCTATGCTTACGGGACTCAGCCAGATCAGGGATGGTTTTTACGCGGTCCGGGAGTTTTTTACAATACTCTATGAATTGTCGAAGACAGAAGGCGCAAAGACCTTAGCTACAACTAGTTATGCTAAGGTGATGGTAGAGGATGATTCCCGCAGGGTACTGAAAGTGAAAGATTATATCTCAAATAATTATATGGACGATCTCCGTCTTCCGATGCTGGCAGATATAGCCGGGATGAGCCCTAGTGCTTTCAGCAGATTTTTCAAGCTCCATACGGGTCGTAACCTGAGCGAATACATCATAGATATGAGACTGGGGTATGCCACTCGTCAGTTGCTGGATACCACAAAAAGCATCAGTGAGATTAGCTTTGACTGTGGATTCAATAATCTTAGTAATTTTAATCGGATATTCAAGCGCAAGAAAGGTTGCTCTCCCAGTGAGTTCAGAGCCTATTACCACAAGACCAGAATTATTGTGTAGGTCTAGACGGTGATCTGAAATTCGGGGAAGGTGATCAGGTTGTAATCTCTCCTGCAATAGAGTGTGACATCATGATTCTCACCATGTGAGAATCCGTGTACCTGGCCTGCAAATACATAAGTTTGGTGATGGCAGCTTCTGCCGTGCTGTCATAGCCGCTGATCACCCCTGCATGCTGGAGTTGATACCCCGTATCATAACGGCTCATTTCCACTCTTCCACTGATGCACTGACTCACGTTTACGATCGTCACCCCACGGGAAGAGGCCTCTTTGAGGAGTCGTAATATCCATTGCATGTGAGGCGCATTTCCACTTCCGAAACTCCGCATGACAATGCCCTTGAGTTGCGGGTGATCCAGGATATGACGCATAATACTTTCTTCTATTCCAGGGAACAAACTGAAGACAATGACATTAGTATCCATCTTGAAATGGGGGATCATGGGTTTGGAGAAATCAGGCCGCAGGATATGATGTCTGTGAAAAGTAAAATTAACTCCTGCCTCGCACAGATGAGGATAATTGAAAGAGTCAAAGGCATTAAACCCATCTGCTGCAATCTTCGTAGCCCTGTTACCCCGAATGAGTTGCTGGCTGAAATAGATGCATACCTCAGGAACTTCCGGAGTACCGTCAAGACGTCGGGCACTGGCTATCTCGATGCTGGTCAACACATTTTCCTTGCCGTCAGTCCGTAACAGTCCCATGGGGAGTTGGCTGCCGGTAAGAATGACCGGCTTGGTCAGGTTTTCCAGCATAAAACTCAATGCTGATGCTGTATACGCCATGGTATCAGTGCCATGGAGAATGACAAAACCGTCATGGTCGGGATAGTTGGATGAGATGATATGGACGAGTTGCCCCCAGTTCTGCGGATTCATATCCGAAGAATCAATAGGAGGAGTAAACTGATAGATATCAATATCGGCATCCACGTCCCTCAGTTCCGGCATAGACTCCCCTAAATGGTTAAAATCCAATGGCTCTAGAGCACCCGTCTGGGAGTTTCTGCCCATCCCGATAGTGCCACCTGTATAGATGAGGAGCACTTTGCTTCTTTTCCCGTTATTCATATCCGTTACCCTTATCTGACTCAGATCGTTTTCTGTTCATATCATAGCGAAATGCACTCTCGCAATCGTTTGCGTTAGTTTGCGTTGCAAATATAAAGCAAAATTTTCGGAATACAAAGAAATTCACTATATTTGCATAAGTATCTTGAAACTTAAAAACAAATAACTCTATCATGAAACAATTTATGAGTAAGGACTTCCTTCTGCAGACGGATATTGCCAAGGATCTTTTTCACAATCATGCGGCTAAGATGCCAATTATTGATTATCACTGTCATTTGATTCCTCAGATGGTTGCAGACGACTATCAGTTTAAGAATATTACTGAACTCTGGCTTGGAGGCGATCATTATAAATGGAGGGCAATGCGTACGAATGGCGTACCGGAAAAGTACTGTACCGGTGATGCTTCTGATTGGGAAAAATTCGAGAAGTGGGCTGAGACCGTTCCTTATACTTTCCGGAACCCCCTGTATCACTGGACTCATCTGGAACTGAAAACGGCCTTCGGTATCACAAAATTGCTGAGCCCGAAGACGGCACGTGAAATCTACGATGAGTGCAATGAAAAATTAAAGTTGCCTGAGTACAGTGCCAGAGGCCTGATGCGCCGTTATCATGTGGAATGTGTCTGTACGACAGATGATCCTATAGATGATCTGCGCTATCATAAAAAAACTCGTGAGAGTGGTTTTGAAATCAAAATGCTGCCAGCCTGGCGACCGGACAAGGCCATGAATATCGAGAAACCGGACTATGCGGAGTATATCAACAAACTCGCGGAGGTAGATGATTCCCATATTACCACTTTCCAGGAGATGGTCGATGCTTTGCAGAACCGCCATGATTTCTTTGCTGAGAATGGATGCAAACTGAGCGATCATGGTGTAGAGGAATTTTATGATGATCCTTATACGGATTCCCAGATTGAAATCATCTTTGAAAAAGCCATGCGTAAACAGCATCTTTCTGCTGAAGAGATACGGCAGTACAAGCATGCTTTTCTGAAGATCTGTGCAGAAATGGATGCGGATGCTGATTGGACCCAGCAGTATCATTATGGGGCGATCCGTGACAACAATACTTTGATGTATAAACAACTTGGCCCGGACACGGGGTTTGATTCTATCGGCGAATTCAATACGGCCAAGGCAATGAGTCATTTCCTGGATGATCTGAATACTGAAGGAAAGCTGACGCGTACGATCCTGTATTGCCTGAATCCCGGTGACAATGAGATGATTGCTACGATGATCGGCAATTTCCAGGGAGGGGAACCCGGCAAGATACAGTTTGGTTCAGGCTGGTGGTTTAATGATCAACTGGATGGGATGACCAAGCAGATAAATGCTCTTTCTACACTTGGGTTGCTGAGTCGTTTTGTCGGGATGCTGACAGACAGTCGTTCCTTCCTGAGTTATCCACGTCATGAATATTTCCGTCGCCTGTTGTGTAATATTCTGGGCAATGATGTTGAGAACGGACTGCTGCCTGATGACCGCGATGCGCTGGCCAGAATGGTGGAAGATATTTCTTACAATAATGCACGTCGGTATTTTAAATTCTATTAAGGGATAGGTTGATTTAGAAATGATTAATAATATAATGTTTTTCTGATAACTTTGTCATCAGGAAAGGATAAGGGATGAGCAGAACGGGTTCGTCCCTTTTTTTGATTTCTTTTGTGAGAGGGGAAATCTTTTATCGGTAGAAGGGGAGACGGACTGCCGACTGGACCGGAAAGGTCTTTCCTGACGGACACGTATGAAAGACGAATGGTTATACACCTGTTCCGAAGAGATATGGCATGAGCCCGGAAGGGATCTTCTGATCCGGTCAGAAAGGGAGTTTGCCTTACTTCTCTGGTAAACATTTGATTAAGCCTTTTTGCCACGTTCAGCAGATAGATTTTATTGTATTTTATAGGTTAAAAATTTGCCGTTTTGAAAAATAAGACGTACTTTTGCAAGGATAAAAACGAAAAATTTTGAAGCAAAAATGAAAAAATGGTTCTGCGCGGTGCTTCTAGGATTGGCTGTGGTGATGACATTAGCCTTAGATGGTTGTTCCAGTTCGAAGGGCGTGGCATATTTCCAAAATGCCGATTCGGTGAGTTTGGCAGCATCCCGAGTGTTGTATGATGCCAAAATCATGCCCAAAGACCAGTTGACAATTACTGTAAACACGACCGATCCGGAGGCTGCGGCCCCCTTTAATCTCTCCGTTTCTGCTACGGTAGGAACCAGTGGACAGTTGAATAATGGCGGTGGCAGTAGTTTGCAGGGGTATCTGGTAGATAATGACGGTGACATTGATTTCCCGATCGTGGGGAAACTGCATGTGGTTGGGCTGACGAAAACAGAATGTGAGGATATGATCCGGAAGAAGATCCAGCCTTATATGGCAAAGGCAGAAAATCCGATCGTAACGGTCCGTATGGCCAGTTATCGGGTTACTGTTCTGGGAGAGGTCAAGAATCCCGGGGTCGTCCAGGTGCCGACGGAAAAGATGAGTGTTCTTGAGGCCATCGCCCAGGCAGGGGATCTGACCATTTATGGTAAGCGTAATAATGTGATGCTGATCAGAGAGGCTGCAGACGGGGAGAAATCCATCCACCGCTTGAATCTGAATGATGCCAATCTGATCAATTCTCCTTATTATTATCTTCAGCAGAACGACATCCTCTATGTACAGCCAAATGGGGTACAGGCAAGAAATTCATCCATTGGCAGTTCTACTAACATCTGGTTCTCCCTGGTGGGTATCATCACGTCAGTAGCTTCTCTGCTCGTCAATATTCTGCGGAATTAAGTGATGCTTAATGAAATGATATAATCATATTTTCAATCGTTGGTTTATGTGTGGTATTGTAGGTTATTTAGGAAAGAGACAGGCCTATCCGATCCTGATAAAAGGATTGAAAAGACTTGAATACCGTGGCTATGATTCTGCTGGAGTAGCCTTGATTAATCCAAAAGGAGCCTTAAATGTCTATAAGACAAAAGGGAAAGTTTCTGATCTGGAAACTCTTTGCCAGGACAAGGATACTTCCGGTTGTATCGGTATAGCCCATACCCGTTGGGCTACCCATGGAGAACCTTCCACTGTAAATGCTCATCCCCAACTTTCTGAATCGAAAAATCTTGCCATCATCCATAATGGCATCATTGAGAATTATGCCGAGATCAAGAATAATCTGCTGGCAAAGGGGATGCATTTTACCAGTGATACCGATACGGAGGTACTTATCAACTTGATTGAATACATCCAGATCACGAAAAAAATAGATCTGTTGACTGCTGTGCAGATAGCTCTCCGTCAGGTAATCGGAGCCTATGCCATTGCCATAGTAGACAAGCATTGTCCCGATCAGATCATTGCTGCCCGTAAGGCGAGTCCGCTGGTCGTGGGGATCGGAAAGAACAAAGACGAGTTCTTCCTGGGTTCAGATGCCAGTCCGATAGTTGAATTTACCGATAAGGTCGTGTATCTTAATGATGAGAATATTGCCGTCATGAAATTAGGCCAGGACTTGAAGGTTGTTGATATTCATAACCTGAAGCTGAATCCGGAGATACAGACGGTGGATCTTGATTTAGGGCAGATTGAAAAGGGGGGATTTCCTCATTTTATGTTAAAGGAGATTTTTGAGCAGCCGGAATGTCTCAGAAATTGTATGAGAGGACGTATCGTCAACCGGATCGTAGAAACGACTGCGGTCAGTGAGGGGAAGAGCGGCCCGACAAAGAAAGAAACGGAAATGGGTATCGTCTTGAGCGCGATCACAGATCATAAGGAGCAACTGGTGAATGCAAAACGCATCATCATCGTCGCTTGCGGTACGTCCTGGCATGCAGGACTGATCGGAAAACAACTGCTGGAGGGTTTCTGCCGGATTCCCACAGAGGTGGAGTATGCCAGCGAGTTCCGTTACCGTAATCCGGTGGTCACCAAGGACGATGTCGTAATAGCTCTCAGTCAGAGTGGGGAGACCGCAGATACCCTGGCAGCTATCAAACTCGCAAAGGAGAGGGGAGCTTTTATCTTCGGGATATGTAATGCGGTGGGAAGCAGTATTCCACGTGTTACGGATACAGGTACCTATATTCATGTGGGACCGGAGATAGGCGTAGCTTCAACAAAGGCTTTTACTGGTCAGATCACAGTACTCATCATGCTTGCCCTGTCAGTCGGCAGGGAGAAGGGGACGATTTCTAATGACGACTATCAGAAGGTGATTAAAGAACTTTGGAATATTCCTGGCAAGATCAAGGAGGTCCTGCAGCTTAATAATGAGATAGCTGACCTCAGCCGGACGTTTACATACGCCACGAATTTCCTGTATCTGGGACGAGGATACAGTTATCCCGTCGCTTTGGAGGGTGCCTTGAAACTGAAAGAAATCAGTTATATTCATGCTGAAGGTTATTCTGCCGCAGAGATGAAGCATGGTCCCATTGCCCTGATAGATTCAGATATGCCCGTAGTCGTCATCGCCCCTCATGATGCGATGTATGCGAAGATCCTGTCGAATATACAAGAGATAAAGGCGCGTAAGGGCAGAATCATCGCTATTGTTACAAAAGGAGATGAGACGATCTCGAAGATTGCCGATGAGGTCATCGAATTACCGCCTACCATTGAGTGTCTGGAACCGTTGTTGGCCACGGTGCCCTTACAACTTTTAGCCTATCATATCGCCGTCTGCAAAGGCAAGAATGTTGATCAGCCCAGAAACCTGGCAAAATCGGTTACGGTGGAATGACATCAAACAAGGAGTGAAAACAATATCCTGATCATAAAAGGAGCCTATTAAAGAATTTTTTAAAGGGAGATTACTGGAAGATGGAAAAAGAAATTCATGAAGATTGTGGAGTAGCATTGATTCGGCTGCTTCAACCGTTGGAATATTATCAGAAAAAATATTCTTCATGGACTTATGGACTGAACAAGCTCTATCTGATGATGGAAAAGCAGCATAACCGCGGACAGGAAGGAGCGGGGATGGCTTGTGTCAATTTGGATTCCCAGCCCGGACACGAATATATGTTCCGTGAACGGGCGGAAGGCAGCAATGCCATTACGGAAATTTTCAATCGTGTCACTCAGAATTTCCACAGCATTCCGCCTGAGTTATTGAGGGATGTGAGTTATGCGAAACAAAATTTACCTTTTGCTGGACAACTTTATATGGGCCACCTTCGGTATTCAACTACCGGGAAGAGTGGCCTTTCTTATGTCCATCCTTTTTTAAGACGAAATAACTGGAAAGCAAAGAATCTCTGTATCTGCGGAAATTTTAATATGACCAACGTAGATGAGATCTTCAAGAAGATAACCGATCAGGGACAATGTCCCCGTATTTATAGTGATACCTATATCTTGCTAGAGCTCATGGGTCACCGTCTGGACCGGGAAGTGGAACGCAATTTTGTCAATGCGAAAGCTGAAGGGCTGACCAATCAGGACATTACCCGCTATATTGAGGATCATATAGAGATGAGCAACGTCCTTAAAAGTTCTATGAAGGATTTTGATGGCGGTTTCGTCATCTGCGGGCTGACAGGTTCCGGAGAAATGTTTTCGATGCGTGATCCCTGGGGAATCCGCCCGGCTTTCTACTATAAGAATGATGAAATAGTCGTCTTGGCTTCCGAGCGTCCTGTCTTACAGACCACCTTTGACCTGGAGTGTGAGGATATTAAGGAACTCCGCCCGGGGGAGGCTTTAATCGTCAATAAAAATGGGCATTGTAACCTGAAACAGATCCTTGATCCCCAGGGTGATCATGCCTGCTCCTTTGAACGTATCTATTTCAGTCGTGGTTCAGACCAGGACATCTATAAAGAACGTAAACAACTTGGGGAGCAATTGGTCGGTCCGATTACCAAGGCCGTCAATGGCGATATAGACCATACCGTGTTCGGCTATATTCCCAACACGGCTGAGGTAGCCTATTACGGTATGCTGGATGGCTTCAAACGCTATCTGAATGAAAGGAAGATCAGCCAGATAGAAAGTCTTGGGCATGTCCCTACCCATGACGAACTGGTAAGGATATTGGATAATTATGTGAGGTCGGAGAAAGTAGCATGGAAAGACATCAAGTTGCGTACTTTTATCACGGAAGGCAATACACGGAAAGACCTGGCCAGCCACGTCTATGATATTACCTACGGGAGTTTGACACCATACGAGGACAACCTGGTCATTATCGATGACAGCATTGTCCGGGGAACCACTTTAAAGGAAAGTATCCTAAGAATCCTCGAACGGCTGCATCCTAAAAAGATCGTTGTAGTCTCCAGTGCACCTCAGATTCGTTATCCCGACTATTATGGCATTGACATGCCGAGACTGGAAGAGTTTTCTGCCTTCCGGGCCACCATCCAGTTGATTAAGCATAAAGGGAGGGAGCAACTGATAGAAGATACCTATGAATCCTGCAAGAGAGAGCTCCTTAAGCCAAAAGTTGAAATGCGTAATGTCGTACGTGATCTCTATGAGCCTTTCAGTGTAGATGAGATCAATGATGAAATGGTGGAGATGCTCAGGCCGGAAGGGATGAAAACACCTATCGAAATTGTTTATCAGAGCATGGATGGCTTGCATAAAGCAATTCCGGATCATAAGGGAGACTGGTATTTCTCCGGCAAATATCCTACACCCGGAGGAACGAAATGCTGTTTACAGGCCTTCATCAGTTATGTGGAAAATTCACGGGGCAAACAACTGGAAAAGAAGGGTTGATGCTCTTAAAAGAAAAAGAGGGAGCGGATAATGACCCTTCTGCTGATCAGCAAGAGCCAGGGCCCTGCCCCTCAAAGTTAAAAATAAATCATGAGTCTTAGCAATAGTTTATATAAATGAAGAACGTAACATTAGTCTTGTCAGATGGTACCAAATTCCACGGAAAGAGTTTCGGATACGATGCTCCTGTAGCAGGTGAAGTCGTGTTCAATACCGCAATGATGGGGTATCCGGAGAGCCTTACCGACCCTTCTTATGCCGGTCAGATGCTGGTGATGACCTTTCCGTTAGTCGGAAATTATGGCGTGCCCCCTTTCACTTTTGAAAAGAATGGCCTGCCTACTTTTATGGAGGGCAGTAAAATTTATGTTTCTGCATTGATCGTAAGCGATTACAGTGAACAATACAGTCACTGGAATGCCGTGGAGAGTCTTGCAGATTGGTTGAAGCGTGAGCATGTGCCGGGCATTACCGGTATTGATACACGTGAATTGACAAAGATATTACGGTCTCATGGAGTGATGATGGGCAAGATCCTCTTTGATGATGAACCGGATCGTATTCCCGAAGCCAATTATGAGGGAGTAAACTTTGTCGATCAGGTGAGCACGAAAAAGATTGTCACCTATAATGAAGGGGCTGGGAAGAAGGTTGTGCTTGTCGATTGTGGCGTCAAGGCAAATATTATCCGTTGCCTGATAGATCGTGGCCTGGAAGTGATCCGTGTGCCCTGGAATTATGATTATACGAATATGGATTTTGATGGCCTTTTCCTGGCAAATGGCCCGGGTGATCCTGATACGTGCAGTGCTGCCGTTGAGATTATCCGCAAGCAGATGAGCCAGAGCCGCAAACCGATCTGTGGTATCTGCATGGGGAACCAATTGCTGGGGAAAGCTGCTGGAGCTACCATTTATAAGTTGAAGTATGGACACCGTGGACATAACCAGCCGGTCCGTCTTGTGGGAACAACCCACTGTTATATCACGAGCCAGAATCACGGTTTTGCAGTTGATGCAAAGACCCTTGGAAGTGAATGGAAACAACTTTTTGTCAATATGAACGATGGATCCAATGAGGGTATCCGTCACCAGACCAATCCGTGGTTTACCTCTCAATTTCATCCGGAAGCAGATTCCGGACCACTGGACACAAGATTCATGTTTGATCAGTTTGTGGAATGCCTGAATGGAAAGGTCCCGTCATTATTGAACACTAAATAAAGGAGAAGACGATGAAAGACGAAAATATCAAAAAGGTACTGGTCCTTGGTTCCGGAGCGCTGAAGATAGGTGAAGCCGGCGAATTTGATTACTCCGGTTCCCAGGCCTTGAAAGCCCTCAGGGAAGAGGGTATTGAAACCGTTCTTATCAATCCGAATATCGCAACGGTCCAGACCTCTGAAGGTGTAGCTGATCAGGTTTACTTCCTGCCTATTCAACCCTATTTCGTGGAACGAGTGATCCAGAAAGAGCACCCGGACTGCATCTTTCTGAGCTTCGGCGGACAGACTGCCCTGAATTGTGGCGTGCAACTTGACCGCAGCGGAGTGCTGAAGAAATATGGTGTCCGTGTTCTGGGTACTCCTGTCAAAGCCATAATGGATACGGAAGACCGGGAACGCTTCGTGGAACGTCTGAACGAGATTGAGGTGAAGACGATCAAGAGTGAAGCATGCGAGAATATCCAACAGGCTCGACAAGCTGCCAGAGATGTGGGCTATCCCGTGATTATCCGTGCAGCGTATGCATTGGGCGGACTGGGCTCCGGTTTTGCTGATAACGAGGAAGAGCTGAATAAGATCGTTGAGAAAGCTTTCTCTTTCTCTCCACAGGTACTGGTAGAGAAAAGCTTGAAGGGATGGAAGGAAATAGAATATGAAGTGGTCCGTGACCGCTATGATAATTGTATCACTGTGTGTAACATGGAGAATTTTGATCCCTTGGGTATCCATACGGGTGAGAGTATTGTCATCGCTCCATCACAGACGTTGTCAAACAGTGAGTATCACAAGCTCCGTGCCCTGTCCATCAAGATTATCCGCCATATCGGGATTATCGGCGAATGTAACGTGCAGTATGCTTTTGACCCGAACAGTGAGGACTATCGGGTCATCGAGGTCAATGCCCGTCTGAGCCGTTCATCAGCCCTTGCTTCTAAGGCGACCGGGTATCCTTTGGCTTTCGTGGCTGCCAAACTCGGGCTGGGATATGGACTTTTTGAATTGAAGAATTCGGTGACAAAGACTACTTCTGCTTTCTTTGAACCGGCTTTGGACTATGTGGTCTGCAAGATCCCCCGCTGGGATTTAAGTAAGTTCAGGGGGGTCGACCGTGAGCTGGGCTCCAGCATGAAGTCCGTAGGTGAGGTGATGGCTATCGGCCGCAATTTCGAGGAAGCCATCCAGAAAGGACTCCGCATGATCGGACAAGGAATGCACGGTTTCGTGGAAAATAAAGAACTGGTCATTCCGGATATTGACGAGTCGCTGCAGGAACCTACGGATAAACGTATCTTCGTCATCTCAAAGGCAATGCACAAAAACTATACCGTCGATCAGATACACGGTTTGACTAAGATTGACAAATGGTTTCTCTACAAACTCAAGCATATTATAGATATAGATGAAAGACTGAAGAAGTGTAATATTAACACGCTGGATAAAGAGCTTCTGCGGACAGCAAAGGTTTATGGATTTACAGACTTCCAGATCGCCCGTGCTGTGGGAATGGAAGAAGAGATGTCCATGCATAAGGCCCAACTGGTCGTCCGTAATCTCAGGAAGAGTTATGGGATCTTGCCAGTCGTCAAGCAGATCGATACCCTTGCTGCTGAATACCCTGCACAGACTAACTATCTCTACTTGACTTATAGTGGTGTGAAGAGTGATATTAGTTGGGTTCATGACAAAAGGGCAATTATTGTGCTGGGATCAGGGGCTTACCGCATCGGTAGTTCTGTGGAATTTGACTGGTGTGGCGTGCAGGCGTTGAATACGATCCGCAAGCAAGGTTATCATTCAGTGATGATCAACTATAATCCGGAAACAGTATCGACGGATTATGACATGTGTGACCGGTTGTATTTTGATGAGCTGACCTTTGAAAGGGTGATGGACATCATCGACCTCGAATGTCCCTACGGGGTGATCATCTCTACAGGAGGACAGATCCCTAATAATCTGGCCATGCGCCTTGATTCTGTTAATGTCCCTATTCTGGGTACGGCTGCCAAGGATATTGACCGGGCTGAGGACCGGGCTAAGTTCTCTACCTTGATGAATGACCTGGGGATCAAGCAACCGGAATGGAATGCATTGACCAATATGGAAGATGTCGATCAATTCATACAGAAGGTGGGATTCCCTGTTCTCGTCCGTCCTTCTTATGTCCTTTCAGGGGCTGCCATGAACGTATGTTCCAATGAAGACGAACTGAAACGGTTCCTCAAGTTGGCTGCGAATGTCAGTGAAGATCATCCGGTGGTTATCAGTAAATTTATTGAGCATGCCAAGGAGATTGATTTTGATGGTGTTGCCAGAAAAGGAGAGATTATGGCGTATGCCATTGGTGAGCATATTGAGTTTGCCGGTGTTCACTCCGGGGATGCCACCATCGTGTTCCCACCGCAGAAACTCTATGTGGAGACCGTGCGACGCATCAAGCGCGTCAGCCGCCAGATAGCCGCTGCATTGCATATCAATGGTCCCTTTAATGTACAGTATATGGCCCGTGATAACCAGATTCTGGTCATAGAGTGTAATCTCCGTGCTTCCCGCTCGTTCCCGTTCCATAGTAAAGTGCTGAAGATCAACTTGATCGAATTGGCGACAAAGATTATGCTGGATGTGCCTGTCGAGAGGCCTAGCAAGAATCTTTTTGATCTGGACTATATCGGCATCAAGGCCAGTCAGTTTTCCTTTAACCGTCTGCAGAAAGCAGATCCGGTGTTGGGAGTGGACATGAGTTCGACGGGTGAAGTGGGCTGCCTGGGGGATGATTCCAATACGGCCCTTTTGAAGAGCATGCTTTCCGTAGGGCAACGTATTCCGAAGAAGAATATATTGCTGTCTACAGGCGATGCAAAGCAGAAAGCAGATATGCTGGATGCAGCCAAACAATTGGTGGAGCATGGCTACCGGCTTTATGCTACGGAGGGGACGAGCAAGTATCTTTCCGGCAATGGAGTGGATAATACGATGGTATATTGGCCTTCGGAGAAGGATAAAGAACCGCAGGCTTTATCGATGCTTCATCAGAAGAAGATAGATATGGTGGTGAATATTCCTAAGGACCTCACTCCGAAAGAGTTGACGAATGGGTATATGATCCGCCGTGCTGCCATCGACCTGAATGTACCTCTGATTACAAACTCCCGGCTGGCTTCAGCTTTCATCAATGCCTTTTGCAGTGTGAAACTTGATGATATAGATATTAAGGCTTGGAGTGAATATAAATAAACTTCCGGTGGGAGGTTCTCAAACTGGACATCAGTGGAGACCTTTGTGCTGAATAAAAAGTCCCCGATAAGTTTTTTTCTTCTTGTCGGGGCTTTTTTCGTTCCTGTGGGATGGTCAGGACGATAGAAAATCTGCATAAATCTAATTTTATTTAATGATTTGAAATATTTAACTTTCGTTATCAGTTTGCAAATCATTGATTCACAGTATATTACAAGATTGTTACAGATGATTCGAAAAAAAGTTCTAAAAAAATGAACGCCGTATTAAAAAAATACTTATCTTTGCAACGTTTTAATAAACAAATGTTGTTTTACAGATTTAAAAAGCAAAGAAAATGAAGAAATTACTTTTAATGTTCGTAGCTATCGCAGCTATCTCTTTTGCATCTTGTGGTCACAAAACAGCTAAGGCTCCTGCAAAGGATTCTGACACTGTAGCCGTTGATTCTTCTGCAGCTGACACTACTGCCGCTGATACAACTGCTGCTGATACAGCTGCTGCACAGGCTAAGTAATCAGATTACTTAACGAACTGAAAAATTTAGAGAAACTCCGCTGAAGGTTTTACCTTCAGCGGTTTTTTTGTCCCTATAAATTTGTATATTTTGACAACTTGCCGTATCTTTGCATCTATATGGATACGAGTTTTCTTCAGGGCAAAAAAGCCCTTTATTATACTTTGGGTTGTAAACTCAACTTTTCTGAAACATCAACTTTCTCCAAGATACTTCAAGGAAATGGAGTGGTGCCGGTAAAGAAGGGTGAGAAAGCTGATCTATGCCTGATCAATACTTGCTCAGTGACTGAGGTGGCTGATCATAAATGCCGTCAGACCATTCATAAGATGGTGCGGGAAAACCCGGATGCTTTTATAGTCGTTACGGGTTGTTATGCCCAATTGCAGCCTCGTAAAATAAGTCAGATCAAAGGAGTAGACTTAGTCCTGGGTTCAAACGAGAAATCCAGTTTGCTTGACCGGCTGGCTGAGGCATGGCAGGAACGTGCAGCCTTGGATGCAAAGGACCAGAACCCCAATGAGCATCTTCATGCCTTTCACCGTGTGAAGACAAAGGAGATCAAAACATTCCAGCCCTCTTGCAGCAGAGGTAACCGCACACGTTACTGGTTGAAGGTCCAGGACGGATGTAATTATTTCTGTACCTACTGTACGATTCCTTATGCCCGTGGCTTTTCGCGGAACCCATCCATTGCTTCACTTGTCGGGCAGGCAGAACAGGCTGTCCATGAGGGAGGGAAGGAAATCGTCCTGACTGGTTGTAATATCGGCGATTTTGGCGAAACGACCCATGAGTCGTTTCTTGATCTCGTGAAAGCTCTTGACCAGGTAGAAGGTATCAAGCGTTACCGGATCAGTTCTCTGGAGCCTGATCTCTGTTCGGATGAATTGATTGATTATTGTGCACAGAGCAGAGCCTTTATGCCTCATTTTCATATCCCGTTGCAAAGTGGCTCTGACCAGGTGTTGAGGCTCATGCACCGTCGTTATGATCGGGCTCTCTTTGCCCATAAGATCAATTTGATTAAGGCGAAAATGCCCGATTCTTTTATTGGAGTGGATGTTATGGTGGGATGCAGGGGAGAACGCCCGGAGTTTTTCGAGGATTGCTATAACTTCCTGGAGAATCTTCCGGTTACCAAACTCCATGTGTTTCCTTACAGCGAACGTCCTGGTACGTCAGCCCTGGCTATCCCTTACAAGGTCAGTGAAGAAGAGAAGAAAGAGCGTTCCAGGCGTCTTCTTGAACTCAGTGAACAGAAAGAACAGGCTTTTTATGCTGCCCATATCGGAAAAGATGCTGAAGTATTGTTCGAGAAGTCTGATAAGGGTAAACCTATGCATGGGTTTACAAAAAATTATATCCGTGTAGAATTGCCGGCTGAAAAAGCCTGTAAAGAATATGATAATGAATTGATCCAAGTCCGTCTTGGTAATTTTAATAGCGATAAGACAGCCTTAATGGCTGAGGTATATGGATTTAATAAATAAGAATTCAGGCGTTGGAGGCATTTCTTGCAGGAGTTAGAGAAATAACCAGGCAAGAACAGACCTTTAAATACTGGTGGCACAGAAATCCCATAGAGGTTTCTGGTATTCGAGAGAGTATGAAACATAAATTTTCAAACCATAAATGATGGATAAAATAGCAATTGTTATCCTCAATTGGAATGGGAGCAGAATGCTGAGCCAATATCTTCCGTCCGTTGTAGAGTATTCACGGATGGATGCTTCTGTCTGGGTAGCTGATAATGCCTCGACTGATGATAGCCTGGATTTGCTGAAGGTACAGTTTCCGATGGTCAGAACATTGGTGTTTGATCACAATTATGGTTTTGCAGAAGGGTATAACCGGGCTTTGGAACAGATTAAAGCCCAATATTATGTACTCTTGAATTCTGATGTGGAAGTTTCTCACCATTGGCTGACCTCGATGGTGGAATATATGGATGTTCATCCGGATGTAGCTGCCTGTCAGCCGAAAATACTTTCAGAGCGGGATAAGGATTCCTTTGAATATTCCGGCGCCTGTGGCGGATTCCTTGATAAGTATGGCTATCCTTTCTGTCGTGGCCGTATTTTCAATACCGTCGAAGAAGATAATGGGCAGTATGACTATACCATGAACATCTTCTGGGCTACAGGGGCTTGCCTGATGGTCCGTTCTGAGGATTACTGGCGCGTTGGCGGTCTGGACCAGCGCTTTTTCGCCCATAATGAAGAGATTGACATGTGCTGGAGATTTCGTGAGGCAGGTCTCCGGGTAGTCTGTGTTCCGGAAAGTGAGGTTTATCATGTCGGTGGAGGGACTCTTCCCAAAGGAGATTCGCGGAAAACGTACCTGAATTTTCGCAATAATCTCACCATGCTCTATAAAAATCTCCCGGATGATGAACTGGGGAAAGTGATGAGAGTACGTTGGTTTCTGGACTATCTGGCAGCTTTTGTGACACTGATCTTTCATCACAACTTCGGAGATTTTAAGGCAATCTTCCAGGCACGAAGAGCTTATAAGAAATGGAGAAAGGATTTTGACCGGGATCGTGAGCAAATCCGGAAATCACGCGTTCAGGACTCTATACCTGAACGTAAGAACTTCTCTATTGTGTGGCAATATTATTTCAAGAGGCATAAGACCTTTGACGAGTTGAATTGTGACTGATGGACAAGGCTAGCCCTGTCCGGAAGGTTGTACGCTAAAGTTGCAGCTCTCTGCCCATGAGGGTAGATTTACACCTCTCTGAGGTGACAGATAGATCTGAAAAAGAATCAAACTATTTATAATACTACTAGACGATGAACAGAAAATTGATTTTATGGGGATTGTTGGCTTTGAATGCAATGCCGATATTTGCCCGGAAGACACTGACAGTCAGGGTCGTGAATCCTTCCAGGCTGGAAAAGACCGATGAACCTGTCATTATTGACTTGCATCAGTATGGAGAAGTGGATTCAGCCACTGTTACTTTTCAAGGACAGCAGCAGCCCTATCAACTGGATGATTTGAATCATGATTGCAAATATGATGAACTATGTTTCCTGACGAATTTACAAAAAGGTCAGGAAAAAACTTATCAGGTCAACTTATTCGACCATGGCACACCTGAAACTTTCAAGGCCCGCACCTATGCTGAGCTTGTCGTTCCGAGCAAGAACAAAAAACTGGCAAAGAACCAGCAGGATATTTATCTAAGATGTCTTTCTTTTGATAAGAAAACAAAGGATATTTATCATTTCGTGCATTCCCACGGACTTTGCTTTGAAAGTGAACTCATTGCTCTCCGTGTCTATTTTGATAATCGTCAGACCGTTGACGTATACGGAAAAAAGCATAAGCAGCTGGAACTCTTCGATACTCAGTTTTATCCTTCTGCTGCCCAGTTGGCGCAAGGATATGGAGATGATGATTTGTGGGTGGGAGATACCTACGGTCTTGGGGCCTTACGAGGATGGGACGGTCACCAGGAACGGCTGTTCGATCACGTGGGCTATCAGGAACAGAGAGTCGTTGCCGAGGGACCTTTACGTGCCATCGTGGAAGTTGTGGACAATGGATGGGTCCCTGCGCCGGGGATGAAAAGGGTGAATGCAACTATCCGCTATACTATTTATGCAGGTCACCGTGATGTGGATGTGGATGTTTTTTTCGATAGGAATGCCGAGGATGAACATTTTGCAACCGGACTGATTAATGTGAAGAACTCTACAGAATTCAGTGATCAGAAAGGTCTTCGCGGATGCTATGGAACAGATTGGCCTACTGGCAAGGATGATGGTGTTCATCATTTGGAGACCGTCGGCCTGGGAATTTATATTCCGGAACAGTACCTGCGGAGGGAAGTGCCGGCAACCTTGAAAGATTATACTGATGTGGTGAAACCGGTGGGAAACAGTCTCCATTACAAGATCGCTTGCACCAGCAAGAAAGAGGACTTCGGCTTTAATGATGGCAAGGCATGGTTCACATGGCTGAAAGATTGGAAGCAGCAGAATTTAAATCCGATTACGGTCACGATTGAGTGATGGCCTTGTATCGGTAAGGTATATACAAAAAAGCAGGAGGACAGATAACATGTCAGAATATTATCGTGATTTCGGGAGTTGGATCCGTATGAGATTTCCTTATCGCGTTCAGAAAATTTCCATTGATGCAGGTTTTACTTGTCCTAACCGGGATGGAAAAATCTCCCGGGGAGGATGCATCTATTGTAATAACCGGTCTTTCAGTCCTTCTTATTGCGATTACCGAAAAAGCATTACACAGCAGTTGGAAGAGGGGAAGACCTTTTTCTCACGAAAATATCCGGAGATGAAATTCCTGGCTTATTTCCAGGCTTATACCAATACGTATGATACCCTTGATCATTTGAAAGCTAAATATGAAGAAGCCCTGAGTGTCAAGGATATTGTAGGGATCGTTATCGGTACACGCCCCGATTGCGTCAGTGATCAATTACTCGATTATCTTGAAGAACTCAGCCAGCGTACCTTTCTCATCGTTGAATATGGAATCGAGTCAGCCAATGATGCAACCTTGAAACGGATTAACCGTGGTCATAATTTTGCTTGTACACAGGAAATGGTACGGAAAACCCATGAGCGGGGTATTCTGACGGGAGGACATATCATCTTGGGCCTTCCCGGTGAGGACCGTGAGGAGAGCCTGAGGCAGGCACCCCTTATCTCTTCACTGCCCCTTGATATTCTGAAGATCCATCAACTTCAAATACTGAAAGGCACTCGTTTGGCCGCGGAATATGCCGTACATCCTTTTCCTGTCTATTCCGTGGAGGAATACATCGATCTTATCATTGATTATATCCATCTTCTCAGGAAGGACCTTATCCTGGAACGATTTGTCAGTCAGTCTCCTAAAGAGATGCTGATAGCGCCCAGATGGGGACTGAAAAATGATGAATTTGTCAATCTTCTCCATCAGGTCCTTCAAAAAAGAAAAGTTTGAAAAAGGGACGGTTTTTCAAAGCCGTCAAAACCTGTTTTCAATAGCATTATACGTTGAGGGGATTGCAGAAGATAGGCACGAAAATGCGCCAGTCTGGTCTTTAATAGTTACCACTGTCATCATCGTCGGCAATATCTTCGGCTTCAATATTCAAGTCTTCCGGATTGGCATCATAAGTTGTGCGGTAGCTCTCTTCCGTGAGTTTGTCATCATCAAATTCATCCTCATCCTCATCCGAGTCATTATAATGATCCGTGTTCCCTTGAGTCTTTTCCGTGGTATCCTCCTTTTCGCTTTCCTGTTCTTCTTTCTTGTCAGGATCCTCAGGCGCTTCGAATTTCATGTGAATTTTTTCCGGTTCCGGTTTTTCCTTGGCAAAGATCGCTTCCACCCATGTTCCCTTTGGAATCTCCAGCACCTCATAGCCATCCTTGACCTTTTTCTCATAAAGGCCGCCAGATTTATGAAGACGGTCTTTAGGAAGAGTGGTTGTGCTGATATCAAATCCACTTTCAATAATATCCTGGATACTCTGTGGCAGGCTTTCCCATCCACCTCCGAAATTCCGGTTGAGCACTTCCATCAGTTTGATGGCAGAAATATGATGAATATTTTCGTATGTGAGATCAGTGACCCTCAGGATAGGACGTTTTCTGATGGCCCATTTGACCTTCTTGTCATCATTGACACGTACGGTGCCGATTTTATAACCATTCGATTCATACTTCTTTATCACCTCTGGTTTGTCGACTTGAATCTCCTCGACGTAAAAGGCACTCCGGATTATATCCAGGTAACGACGCATGTTATCCTTTAGGTCAGCATCTTTTCCGGCTGATTCCCACATGCGAAAAATATCATTCTCCTGGATGTCCCAAATATTGCTCTTGTTTAATGTCTTTAAAGTTAAAGTTTTCTCTTTCTTCATAACCTTATATTTTGGGTGCAAAAGTAATTACTTCGCATTAAAATCCCAAATTTTTCCCGTAGATTTTTTTGCATATCCGCGAGATATTTTTTATTTTTGTCTCTTGAATGACAGAACCTTTAGCTGAAAGAATGAGACCGCGCTCGCTTGACGACTTTGTCGGACAGCAGCATCTGGTAGGGCCGGGGGGAGTACTCCGTAACATGATAGATTCCGGTCGTATTTCCTCTATGCTCTTATGGGGACCTCCCGGAGTAGGAAAGACTACTTTGGCAAGAATTATCGCTCATAGGATGAATGTGTCCTTTTTCACGCTCAGTGCAGTGACTAGTGGTGTAAAAGAGGTGAGGGATATTATTAATAAGGCGAGAGATAAAACCCTCTTTCATCAGGCTTCACCTATCTTGTTTATTGATGAAATTCATCGCTTTTCCAAGAGTCAGCAGGATTCCTTGCTGGGCGCTGTTGAGGACGGAACGGTGACCTTGATAGGGGCAACGACTGAAAATCCGTCTTTTGAAGTGATCAGGCCCTTGTTGTCACGCTGCCAGCTCTATGTCCTGCATCCTTTGGAAAAGGACGACCTGAAAAAACTTCTTCTCCGAGCCATCTCGCAGGATGTAGAACTCAAGAAAAAGAAGATCATTCTTCAGGAGAGTGGCGCCCTGTTAAGGTATAGCGGTGGAGATGCCCGGAAACTTCTCAATATCCTTGAACTCGTCGTAGAAGTAGCAGGAAGTGACACTGTTGTCATTACTGATCAGGTTGTGGAGGAACGTCTGCAGAAGAATCCGTTGGCTTATGACAAGCAGGGGGATATGCATTACGATATTATTTCTGCATTCATTAAAAGCATCAGGGGAAGTGATCCTGATGCAGCATTATATTGGCTTGCCCGGATGATTGAAGGGGGAGAACAGCCTGAATTTATTGCCCGCCGGCTGGTTATCAGTGCCGCTGAAGATATTGGCCTGGCTAATCCGAATGCCCTTTTGCTGGCTAATGCAGCATTTGATGCAGTCATGAAGATCGGTTGGCCGGAAGGCCGTATTCCATTGGCTGAGGCTACGGTGTATCTGGCAGCGAGCCCGAAAAGCAATTCTGCTTATTTGGGAGTTGATTCTGCTCTCCAACTGGTAAAGAGAACCGGCAACCTCCCTGTACCTCTGCCTATACGTAATGCACCGACTAAACTGATGGCAGATCTGGGGTATCATGACGGATATAAATATCCTCATGATTATCCTGGACATTTTACCGAACAGCAATATCTGCCGGATGAGGTCAAGAGTGCGAGGATATGGCATGCTCAGCATAGTCCTGTGGAAGAGCATCTGTATCAATGGATGAAGACTTGCTGGGGGCAACGTTTTGAGGATAAATAATAATCTTTTGCCTGTCAACTGAATTAAAATAATTGAAACGGGCATCGGAAATAAAAAACAGTGATCATGAAAATAGTAGAGTTAGATGGTTATGCCGTCAATCCCGGTGATCTCTCTTGGGATGAACTGAAGGAAATGGGTGAGATGGTGATCTATGATCGTTCGGCACCTGGGCAGGTTGTAGAGCGTGCAAAAGATGCAGAACTGATTATGACCAATAAAGTGCAAATTACGGATCAGGTCATGTCACAGTTACCTAAATTGAGATATATTGGTATAATGGCGACCGGAATAAATGTGGTGGATATTGTCGCAGCCAGGAAACGGGGCATCATCGTGACAAATATCCCTTCTTATAGTACAGACAGTGTGGCACAGATGGTGTTTGCCCATATCTTGAATATTACCAATCAGGTGGACCATTATGCAAACCTAAACCGTAAGGGACGCTGGAGCCATAATCAGGATTTCTGTTACTGGGACAGCCCTATCATAGAACTTGCCAATAAGACAATCGGAATAGTCGGCCTGGGCCATATCGGCACTGAGGTGGCGAAGATTGCACGGGATTTCGGGATGGATGTTTTTGCCTATACCAGCAGGAATGCTACTGATCTGTCAGCAGGAATACAAAAGACCTCTTTGGATGGCCTGTTTGGGGTAAGCGATATTCTTTCTTTGCATTGTCCCTTGACTCCTGGTACGAGAGAGATGATCAATAAAGAAAGTTTGAAGAAAATGAAAAGAGGGGCTATCTTGATCAATACTGGACGGGGACCTCTGGTCAATGAACAGGATGTTGCTGATGCCTTGAAGAGTGGCCAATTAGGTGCCTATGGAGCAGATGTCATGGTGTCTGAACCACCGTCGGCTGACAATCCTTTGTTCCTGCAGCCACATGCTTATCTTACTCCTCATATTGCATGGGCTTCCAAGGAAGCCCGGATGAGGCTGATGAAAATATGTGTCGATAATGTCAGGGCTTTTCTTGCCGGACATCCTGTTCATGTCGTCAATCAATAAACATTAATGTTCTTTTCCTGTCTTTGCAGAAACAGCACTGTTGATGGCATGGCAAAGAGCTGTCAACTGGCATTTTGCTAAAGAGAATGGATTCTTTTATTCATAAGATAAAAAATGCTTTATCCTGATCCCCAATTTGTCTCAACACTTCAGAAAGTCATTGAGTTTATAGGTACTTTCGCTTTTGCAGTTTCCGGTATTCGGCTGGCGGCTACAAAACATTTCGATTGGTTTGGCGGTTTCGTCTGTGGTTTTGCCGTCGCCATAGGAGGGGGGACCATTCGTGATGTCATGCTGGGCGTCACTCCCTTCTGGATGACTTCTTCCATTTATATTCTTTGTACTTTCTTAGCTCAGGCCATCGTTATTGTTTTTCATAAATACCTGAAAAGACTGGATAATACCTGGCTTATCTTTGACACTCTGGGACTTGCCCTGTTCAATATCGCCGGGATCCAGAAGTCTCTGGCCCTGGGATTTCCTTTTTGGGTAGCTATTGTCATGGGATGTATTACTGGTGCGGCCGGAGGAATTATCAGAGATGTCCTGCTCAACATAGAACCGGTCATCTTCCGTAAGGAGATCTATGCTTCTGCCTGTCTTGCGGGAGGATTGATTTACTGGGTCCTCTATTTGCTTAAAGTGAATATCGCGATAACAGCAGTCTCAAGTTTTTTAGTGGTCTGCATCATCCGTTTCCTGGCAGTAAAGTATCATATCTCTTTACCGATATTGCATGATGAAGAACAATGAAAACAAGAGATGATAGGGAAAAGTGGTTCAAATAATATTGTCGTTTTGTTGACGATAAGAAAGAATCATAGTCACTGATTTTTATGACGATAGTCACTTGTGGACGATATGGTGCATTTTGCCCCCCTAAAATGGTGCATTATGGTACCCCAAAATGCACCATATTGCTCCTTAATGACTATACCCCCTGAATCAAGCGTCCAGGTCAGGGACATTAAGACCCTGTAATCATATTTATACTGTAAAAAGGTATCTTTTCAATGATGAGCGGGGTACGGGAATCGAACCCGCCTCCCAGGCTTGGGAAGCCCGTACACTACCGATGTGCTAACCCCGCAATAACAATGAGAAAAGATAACTGAACATTGTTGAGCCGATACCCGGACTCGAACCGGGGACCTACGCATTACGAATGCGTTGCTCTACCAACTGAGCCATATCGGCGATTTGCGACTGCAAAGGTAATCAAATTTATTTAAAAAGAAAAAAGGAGAGCGGGGAAATTCTGACTTTAACGTCTGTTAAGAATTCCCCGATCTCCTTTTTCTGAGCCCCCTGTAGGTAGTTCTATTTCACCTGTGGTGTTTCCTGCGTTTGAATTTCCATCTTAGGCAAAGGACTCTCCTTAAAAGTCAGTTCGTCTTTATTAGGGTTCTTGCCAATGGAAATCTGTGCCCCTTGCTTGATGTTACCGTTGAGGATCTTTTCGCATAGTCCATCCTCAATATACTGTTGGATGGCGCGTTTCAGAGGACGGGCGCCAAACTGCACATCGTATCCTTTGGTTGCTACAAATTCCTTTGCCTTATCCGTAATCTGGATATGATAGCCAAGGTCATTGATGCGCTTCGACAAACTGATCAACTCTAAGTCGATGATCTTCTTGATAGAGTTCATATCCAACTGGTCGAAAGTAATGATTTCATCGAGGCGGTTAAGGAATTCAGGAGAGAACTGTCTGCTCAGACTCTTCTGGATAATGGAACGGGCATACTGCTTGTCATACTCATTATTTGCCAGGCCCTGGGTCCCTGCAGCATTGAATCCTATTCCGCGTCCGAATTCCTTCAGTTGTTTCGTACCGGCATTGGAGGTCATGATGATCACGGTGTTGCGGAAATCTACTAGCCTTCCATTCCCATCCGTGAGGCGCCCCTCATCGAGTACCTGCAGCAGAAGATTGAATACATTGCCATGAGCTTTTTCGATCTCGTCAAGTAAGACGATGGAATAGGGATGTCTGCGAACCTGCTCGGTAAGTTGCCCGCCTTCTTCATAGCCGACATACCCCGGGGGAGCTCCGATAAGTCTGGAGACATTGAAACTTTCCGTATACTCACTCATATCTATCCGGATGAGTGCGTCCGTAGAGCCGAACATCTGTTCAGCCAGTTTCTTGGCAGTATAAGTTTTACCTACACCCGTTGGTCCCAGGAACATGAAGGCGCCGATGGGGTGGTTCGGGTCTTTTAACCCTACACGGTTACGCTGGATGGCCCTTACCAGAGTATCGATGGCAGTATCCTGACCGATGACTTGCTTCTTGAGTTCAGCAGACATCCTGCGAAGCCGGATACCTTCGGCCTCTTCCATTTTCTGGACAGGGACACCTGTCATCATTGAGACGACATCAGCCACTTGAGGTTCATCAACGACGACTTTCTCGCCTGTTTCACCTTTGGCCCATTTATCCTGAAAGTCTTGCAACTGCTGTTCCAGTTCCGTCTGGCGGTCCCTGTAGCTTGCTGCCAGTTCGAAATTCTGACTCTGTACGGCATTTTGCTTCTTTTTCTTCACCTCTTCGATTTCTTTTTCCCTCTCGGTGACCTCTGGTGGGATCTTTGCATGCTTGAGATGAACCCTTGACCCTACTTCATCCAGAACATCAATAGCCTTGTCCGGGAAAAAGCGATCCGTTACATAACGGTCTGTCAGTTTGACACACGCCTTGAGCGCCTCATCTGTATAACTCACATGGTGGTGCTGCTCATATCTGTCCTTGATATTGTTAAGGATCTGCAGCGTTTCCTCCGAGTTTGTTGGGTCAATGAGCACTTTCTGGAACCGGCGTGCAAGTGCTCCGTCTTTTTCTATCGTGTTCCGGTACTCATCAAGGGTTGTTGCCCCAATGCACTGGATGGTGCCCCTTGCCAAAGCCGGTTTTAAGATGTTGGCAGCATCCATGCTTCCCGGTGTAGCTCCAGCTCCGATGATCGTATGGATTTCATCAATAAAGATGATAATATCCGGGTTCTTCTCCAGTTCCTGGATGAGGGCACGGATCCGTTCCTCGAATTGTCCCCGGTATTTGGTTCCTGCAACGATGCCCGTCAGATCGAGACTGACCAGACGCTTGTTGAACAGGATCGGAGAAGTATGATGCTTTACGATCAACTGGGCCAATCCTTCGACGATAGCACTTTTGCCTACTCCGGGTTCACCTATTAATATAGGATTATTCTTCTTTCGTCTTCCCAGAATCTCGATAACCCTTTCTATTTCCTTTTGCCGGCCCACAACCGGATCAAGTTTATCTTCCAGTGCAGCCTGGGTGAGATCCGTTGAAAACTTGTCGATCACCGGTGTCTTACCGTTTCCTCGACGTGTTGTGATGGTCGGATTAGCCTGAGCAGAATTGTTTCCACTGTCATCTTGAAAATTGAAAGAGGAATCATCGTCATCCTCATCCTCATCAGGCAGTTGAAGTCCATCCTGGGCCGGTTTTGCCATTTGCCGCACATAAGTGAGCGTGTCTTGATAGTTCATGTGATTATATTCCAGTACTTCTTTAGCCCCGTTATTTACTTGATCATGCAATATGGCCAGAAGGACATGCTGCACATCTACCAGATTGGTATGCTGTACGCGGGCTTCCAGTACAGCGAGTTTCAAAATATTGCTGGCTTGTTCATTCAACACGAGTTCTGAGGTGATCAGCAGTTCTGACAGTTCGTCTTCCCTGACTTTATCCTCAAGTTCCGCCTTTACGGCTTTCAAATTTAGATGGAAGCGCGCAAAAAGAGCAGGAATGATCCCCTTCTTCTCCCTTAACATAGCGAGAAGAATATGCTCGGGTCCTACCGTTCTACTTTCAAGACGGCTAGCTTCTTCGCGGGAAAAGGCGAGGATTTCAGATACCTTTGGTGAAAATTGACTAGTCATATATCTTTTCCTTTCTATTATTAAATCTCATTACAAATATAAAACTATTTTCTGAATTTGCAAACACTGTGCCAATATTATTTTCAAATCAGGAAACAGGGAAATAAAGATACCTTTTTTTGTTCTGTTCATTTGATTTTTTCGCTATAACGCTTTTACATTCGGAATATTTTTTGTAAATTTGTCTCGCTTAATCAGTACCTGAAGTGAATAGAGAAGGTTTAAATGGCCTCTATGGGCCTTTTCTTTAAAATGAGTAAGCATAAAATGTAAGTTATATATAAACAATTAGATATAATAATGGACGATAATCAAACAATCGATCAAGACCGGATCCTGAAGATCAACATCGAGGAAGAGATGAAGACATCCTACATCGACTACTCTATGTCGGTGATCGTAGCTCGTGCCCTTCCAGATGTCCGTGATGGTTTCAAACCTGTACACCGCCGTATTCTTTACGGTATGCTCGGAATCGGAAATACCAGTGATAAGCCGTATAAGAAATGTGCGCGTGTAGTAGGAGAAGTACTGGGTAAGTACCATCCTCATGGTGATTCCTCTGTTTATGGGGCTCTTGTCCGTATGGGCCAGGACTGGAACATGCGTTATCCGCTGGTTGACGGTCAAGGTAATTTCGGTTCCGTAGATGGAGATTCTCCCGCAGCCATGCGTTATACGGAATGCAGGCTTTCCAAGATCGGTGAGCATGTCATGGATGATCTGGATAAGGAGACCGTCAACATGACGAATAATTTTGATGACACTTTGAAAGAACCCACCGTGATGCCTACCAAGATTCCAAATCTTTTGGTAAATGGTGCCAACGGTATTGCTGTGGGGATGGCCACGAACATTCCCACGCATAATCTCAATGAGGTAATAGATGGTTGCTGCGCCTATATCGACAATCCTGATATTGATCTGGATGGGTTGATGAAATATATCAAGGCTCCGGATTTTCCAACTGGGGCTTATATATATGGTATCCAGGGTGTGCGTCAGGCTTATGAGACCGGTCGTGGAAGAATCGTGATGCGGGCTAAGGCTAATATTGAGAGCGACGAGAGCCATGACAAAATTGTCATTACTGAGATTCCATACGGTGTCAATAAGGCAGAACTTATTGAATATATCGCCGAGTTGGTCAAAGAAGGAAAGATCCAAGGTATCTCCAATGCAAATGACGAGTCTGGCCGTCAGGGCATGCGGATCGTCATCGATATCAAGAAGGATGCCAATGCGAATGTTATTCTGAACAAACTGTTCAAGATGACTGCGTTGCAGAGTTCTTTTTCCGTAAACTGTATAGCCTTGGTCAAGGGCCGTCCCCGCTTGCTGAGTCTGAAAGATTGCGTGAAGTATTTTGTGGAGCATCGTCATGAAGTGACTGTCCGCAGAACACAATATGATCTGAAGAAAGCCCAGGAACGTGCCCACATCCTTGAGGGATTGATTATCGCCTGCGACCACATAGATGAGGTAGTACATCTGATCAGGGGGAGCAAGACTCCGCTTGACGCCCAGCATAATCTGGAACAGCGGTTTAACCTGGACGAACTTCAGAGTAAGGCCATTGTTGATATGAGGCTTTCCCAGCTTACCGGTCTTCGGATGGATCAGTTACATGCTGAATATAGTGACCTGGAGAAGAAGATTTCTTATTATCAGCAAATTCTCGATGATCCGGAACTGTGCAAAAAAGTTATGAAAGATGATCTCCGTGAGGTTGAGGAGAAGTTTGGCGATCCCCGCCGGACCGAAATCAAGTATTCTTCTGAGGAGTTTAACCCGGAAGATTTCTATCCGAATGATCCTGTTGTCATCACTGTCAGTCATTTAGGTTATATCAAGCGTACTCCGCTCAACCAGTTCCGGGAACAGGCTCGTGGCGGAGTGGGAGCTAAGGGCGCCCGTACCCGTGACAAAGACTTTACGGAATTCATCTATCCGGCAACCATGCATGAGACCATGTTGCTTTTTACCCGGAAGGGACGTGTCTATTGGCTGAAATGCTACGAGATCCCGGAAGGGGATAAAAATGCCAAGGGACGTGCCATCCAGAATCTTTTGAATATTGATAAAAATGATCAGGTGAATGCCTTCCTCAGATTAAAAGGATTGCATGATGAAAAATTTATTACTACTCATTATGTCGTCTTTTCTACTAAGATGGGAACAGTGAAGAAGACCTGCCTGGATCAGTATGCTCATCCTCGTGCCAATGGTGTTATTGCCATTAATATCGTTGATGGGGATGAGGTCGTAGATGTCCGCCTGACAAATGGCCATAATGAGTTGATTATGGCTAATCGTAATGGACGTGCCGTGCGCTTCAATGAGAATGCCATTCGTCCTATGGGGCGTACAGCTACGGGAGTACGGGGCATACGACTCGATCCTGATTCGGATGCTTGCATAGGCATGATCGTCATCAATGATCCTGAACAGGAAAGTGTCATGGTGGTGAGTGAAGAAGGATATGGCAAGCGTTCTTCCGTTGAGGACTATCGTATTACCAACCGGGGAGGAAAGGGTGTGAAAACCTTAACCATTACGGAGAAAACCGGCAAACTCGTTGCGATCAAGAACGTGTCGGACAAGAATGATTTGATGATTATTAATAAGAGTGGTATCGTCATCCGACTGGCTGTCGCTGACGTCCGGATCATGGGCAGGGTTACGCAAGGCGTGCGGCTGATCAATCTTGCTAAGAAAAATGATGTGATCGCCGGTGTCTGCAAGGTCATGAGCAGTGAGCTTGAAGTTACTGCAGAAGAGGAAAGTCGTGCCTTATGGGCAAAAAAGAGTGAGGAGATCAAACAGGATGGAATTGCGGATGTCGTTTCTGGTGGCCGTTCGGGATCGGATGATCTTTCTGGCGGAGAAGGATCTGCTGACGGTTCAACTTCCGGTGAGGATGAATCCGATGATGGAGAGAATTCCTCAGATCCTGGACTACCCAACACGGATTTAGAATAAAACAACCTTTAAAGTAAAATAAGTATGAAAAAAAAGTTAATGATTGCGGCTACGATGCTGTTCTGTGCATCTGCCGTCTTTGCCGGGGATAGTGATGGCCTAAAGACGATCATGAAATCTAAAACCTATGATGAGTGTAAGCAACTTATCGAACAGAACCTGAATTCTCTGGCCAGTAATGAAGAAAAAGCAAAGGCCTATAATAAACTTTGCGATCTTGCTTTTGCCAAGTATCAGACGGAATCCTCTACGATGGCTACGAACCAGGCAATGAAGGCTATGGGCAAGAATGGTACTCCGGTTGATACCTTAGGGATGGCTGATGCTGCATATAATGCTATTGAAGCAGGTCTGGAATGTGATAAGTATGACGAGATGCCTAATGAAAAAGGTAAAGTCAAACCTAAGTTCAAAGATGCTAATTCTACCCGTCTAGGGAGTGCTCGTCTGAATATGATTAATTATGGTGGATATTATATGCAAAAAGACCAACCCAAGGCTTTGAAGTACTGGTCCTTGTATTTTGATACGCATGATAACCCATTCTTTAAACCTATTCCGGCCGCAACAGAAAAACCGTATATCGGACAGGTTGCTTATTTCTCTTCAATCTTTGCCCTGAATGCCAAAGATTATGATAAAGTTGAGAAATATACTGACTTTGCAAAGGGCGATTCCACTTATGCAAAACCAGCTTTTGATCTGAAACTTCGTGCCATGAGTTCTACCTTGCAAACAAAAGCTGACTCAGTGAAATTTGCGGAGAAACTCCATGTTCTCTTTGCACAGGATCCTACGAATAGTACAGTTCTCGAGAACTTGATCCAGGTGGAATCCAGACTGAATGGCAGAGAGGCCGGCGAAAAAATCATTGACGATGTGCTTACGAAGGATCCTAAAAATTTCGTGGCTCTGTTTTATAAGGCGAACAACCTGATGATGACTCAGAAATATAATGATGCGATCCCTATTCTGAAAAGTATTCTGGATACAAATCCTAAGGTCGTTCTCGCATGGTATTCTCTCGCAATCTGCTATTATAACCGGGCCGTCACTTCAAAGGCAACGGCAAGTTCTAATGTTCTCCTTGATGAGGCCATTAAAGACTATGACAAATGCAAGGAGTTGGATCCTAAGCAGCAACAGGTAAACTGGGGCTACAACCGGTATTCTGCTTACTATGCCCGTTATGGTGAGGCTGATCCGAAGACCAAAGAAGCTGAAAAAGATAAGTGATTCTGTACTTATGTAATCATTTGACACGGGATGGTCTTTTCAAAAAGGATCATCCCGTTTTCTAGTTAAGGCTTTTTAGTCCATAAGTGATTATGACCGGAAAAGGATATTCTGTTCTTATTCGGTCATTTGTTCATCTAATAACGGCGATAGATGACAGAATTGAAATAGAAATGCAGATGTTTTGCAATTTGTCTGTTCAATAACCTAACAAAATGGAAAAAATTTGGGGCTTTCATGTTTTTTTATTAACTTTGTCACCTAATTGATAACAAGCATGAAGAAGGTTATAATTCCTTTTTTCTTGATTTTCTGCGTCGTTTCTCTGAAAAGTCAAGAGAAATCCGATTTTCCGAAAACGGGGCAGCAATCTTTAGAGGCTTCTCGAAAAGCTTACGGAAAAGGTTATTATAACCTTGCTCAATATTATGCTGACCTTGCTCTTAAGGACAGTTCAGTAGCTGAACGGGCGGCTGAGATTAAAATTGGATGTATGGAGCATCTCATGAAAGATAGCGCTGATTCCACTAAATTTATTATTGCTGCTCTTGAACTCCACAGGATGGACCCTAAAGATCTGGCGTTCTTTAAACCTTTGTTGGACTATTATTCGAGTCCGGGGCATATAAGCGAGATGGAGGATTTTATTGATGATGAACTCCGTGAAAATCCGGCGGACAAGAAGATTTGGGCCTTGAAGGGTGAGATGCAGATGCGGAAGCACCGATGGGATGAAGCCATCGGCAGTTACCAGCAATCTGTTGAATTAGACAGTTCATTTGTCGAAGCTATTTATAATGTGGGGATTTGCTATTCTTCCAAGGCTATGGATTTGAAAGATTCTTTGCAAGATAGTCATGGCAGATTAGATAAAAATAACAAGGAAAAAGTGTTGGCTGTATTTGAATGCAGCAAGAATTATTTGGAAAAAGCCCGGGTGCTGGACCCCGTTTACAAGACAGTAGACTGGAGAAAGGCTCTTTATCAGGTATACTACATACTGGGGGAAAAGAAAAAGGCTCGGGAAGTTAAGTCTTTATTATGATGAAAGACAGATTGTGTAATAGGAGGAGATTGTGGATGAGGATACACTGGAAATATCTTTTACTTTGTCTGGCCTGTGCCTTATGTGCGGGGAATGCCTTTGGTCAGAAAAAGGCAATTTCTGCAGCGCGTGATTTGCTGAAATCAGGGAAAAATCTTGATGCGGCCCAACAGTCAATGGAAAAACTCCTGGATGATTCTGCCAACCGGCAGAACGAGAAGATATGGACTACTCTGTATGATGTGTTGCATAAACAGTATGAACAGGGGAATGAGCAGCTTTATCTGAAACAACAATATGATACTACAGCTCTTTTTATGAAGACACGGAGGCTATTTCAAGTAGCCGTCAGTCTGGATTCTCTTGAAGCATCTTCACATAAAGGGAAAAGAGAAAAGGTGAAATTTAAATTTCGGGATGTCCATGCCCAGTTTCTGAATATGATTCGGCCGAATCTCTATAACGGCGGTCTCTATTTTATTCATAAACAGAATTATAAGGATGGATATGACTTTCTTACCTCTTATATCTCATGCGCGCGGGAATCTTTATTCCGGAAATATAAATATGCTGATACCGATCATCAGTTGCCGGTAGCTGCCTACTGGGCTGTCTATTGCGGATATAAGATGAGGGACCCTAAAGCAACGCTTCATCATGCTTATCTGGCATTGAAAGATACAGCTCATTATGTTTATATGTTGCAATATTTAGCAGATACTTATCGCCTGGAGGGGGATACGGCACGATATGTCAGTTCCTTGAGGGAGGGTTTTTCCAAATATCCTTCTTTTCCGTTTTTTTTCCCGCGTCTGGTGGATTATGATGTCAAACAGGGAAATTATAAGGCTGCTATAGAGACAACTGATCGAGCTTTGAAGGAACGTCCCAAATCACTGATCTACCGTTTTACGAAAAGTACCCTGCTATTGAATACCCAGCAGTATCCGGCATGTATTGACCTCTGTGATTCAATTCTTACTGATACCAAGAATTTTTCCAAGGATAGTCTGAAAGCTCATCCGGCTATAGCAGGTGCTTATTTGAATGCAGGCCTGGCCTATTTTAACCAGGCTGTAGAGTTGGACAAAAGTATGTCCACATCCAGGAAAGAACGGAACAGGATGTTGGAATACTATCGTAAGGCACTTCCTTATCTGGTTCATTACCGCGAACTGGAACCTGAAGATAAGTCCAAATGGGCTTTGCCGCTATATACGATCTATCTCAACTTGAATATGGGCAAAGAATTTGACGAAATTGATAAACTATTGGAAAATAAGTAAATGCAAAATATTGATTCGATAACCCGGAAATTAAATATTACCTTAAATGCCATGCAGGAGGCAGCGCAGAAGGCCATCCTGCACTCTGAGGAAGATGTCGTAATCCTTTCACCCACAGGGTCGGGGAAGACACTGGCCTATCTCTTGCCCCTTGTACAACTGCTTGACTACTCGAGTGACAAGCTCCAGGCTATCGTTATCGTTCCCGGACGTGAACTGGCTTTGCAGTCGGCTTCTGTTCTGGAGAGTATGGGAACGGGTATCAGGACGATGGCCTGCTATGGAGGCCGGACGGCTATGGAGGAACATCGTAAATTGAAAGAGAGAAAACCTCAGATCCTCTTCGGAACTCCCGGGCGGCTGAATGATCATCTGATGAAAGGGAATATTTCTGCAACCAATGTACATTTCCTTGTTATTGATGAATTTGATAAATGTCTGGATATGGGCTTTGAGGAAGAGATGAGCATCCTGATAGGTAAACTCCCTTTCGTGCAACGGCATATATTACTTTCCGCAACAGAGGCGGAACAACTTCCTTCTTTCTTAAAACTATCCCCAAAGGAAAGGCAGCCGATACGTGTTGACTTCCGAGAGAGAGAAGAACAGGTTCCGGACAGGGTGCGGATCTATAAGGTGAGATCTCAGGAGAAAGATAAACTAAGTACGCTTCAACTCCTCTTGTTGGCATTGGGGAATGAGAGCTCTATTGTTTTTGTGAATTTTCGTGATTCTGTAGAGCGAGTGAGTCAATTTCTGGCAGAAAAAGGGTTTATTATCAGTTCATTTCATGGAGGCATGGAACAAAAGGAGCGGGAAATGGCTCTGTATAAGTTTGCTAATGGAAGTGCAACGGTTCTTGTGAGCACAAACCTGGCTTCACGAGGGCTCGATATCTTACATATTGATAATATCATTCATTATCATCTCCCCGAAACGGAGGATGATTTTGTTCATCGGGTGGGAAGGACTGCACGCTGGAAGTGTTCCGGTCGCTCGTTCTTCCTCCTTGGTCCTGAAGAACAGGTTCCGGAATATGTGGATGCAGAAGTGGATGATTTTCCTTTGTCTCCTGATTTGCAAGAGAAGAAACCCGCTTTGCCGAAGATGTCTATGGTCTATATCGGCAAGGGTAAGAAAGATAAGGTATCAAGAGGTGATATCGTGGGGTTCCTTTGTAAGAAGGGGGGCTTGAAGGGAGAGGAAATCGGCAGGATAGATGTTTTTGACCGCTATGCTTATGCTGCTGTTTCCCGATCCAAACTTCATCAGGTTCTCCGGCAGACACAGGGCGAAAAAATAAAGGGCGTTCATACCGTCGTAGAAGAGGTCAGGTAATGGTACTGCCTGTTTGATTCATAGAATCATCCTTGCTTCGTGACGTTATGATGACGAATAAAGAAATAAAAACTGAGAATCAATTTCTGAAGTTGAAAAATAACAGATATCAGATCTGAAGATCATTCAGAAGATATAACTTAAATTTTAATATTTATTCAGATGAAGAAGTACAACTTTAATCCAGGTCCAGCAATGCTTCCACGTGAAGTAATTGAAAACACTGCAAAGCAGATTTTAAATTTCAATGGTTCAGGTCTTTCATTGATGGAGATTAGCCACCGTTCCAGTGACTTCCAGGCTGTCGTTGACGAGAGTGAAGCACTGATCAAAGAATTGCTCAATATCCCTGACGGATATTCGATTCTCTTTCTCGGTGGTGGTGCTTCGACGCAATTTATGGAGATACCAGCCAATTTCCTGATCAAGAAAGCCGCTTATTTGAATACGGGAAGTTGGGCTGCCAAGGCCGAAAAGGAGGCTCATCATTTCGGCGAGACTGTTGAGGTGGCTTCCTCAAAAGAAGCTAACTATACCTATATTCCGAAAGAATTCAGCATTCCTGCTGATGCCGATTATCTGCATATCACGACTAACAATACAATCTATGGCACTGAAATCCGCAAGGATCTTGATTCGCCTATTCCTTTGATTGCGGATATGAGTTCAGATATTATGAGCCGTCCGGTAGATGTAAGCAAATATGATGCAATCTATGCTGGTGCCCAGAAGAATCTGTCTACTGCAGGAGTTACGCTGATCATTGTCAAGAACGACAAACTTGGACGTGCTCCTCGTGAGTTGCCTACGATGATTGACTATCGTACTCATGTAAAGAAAGGCTCTATGTTCAACACTCCTCCTGTCGTTCCTATCTATTGCCTGCTTGAGACCATGCGCTGGGTGAAGAAGGAAGGTGGCGTCAAGGAGATGGACCGCCGGGCTCATGAGCGTGCGAAGATCCTGTATGGTGAGATTGATCGTAACAAACTCTTTCGTGGTACGACCAAGGAAGAAGACCGTTCCTTGATGAATATCTGTTTCGTGATGAATGATGACTATAAGAATCTTGAAAAACCGTTCCTTGATTTTGCTTCAGCTCGTGGCATCGTTGGTATTAAAGGACACCGTTCTGTCGGTGGTTTCCGTGCTAGTTGCTACAACGCAATGACAGTGGAAGGGGTTAATGTTTTGGTCAAGGCAATGAAAGATTTCGAAGCTGAACAGTAAACAAGAAATAATAATAATGAAAAAAATATTAGTTGCAACGGTAAAACCTTTTGCCCCCTTAGCTGTAGAAGGAATCAGGAAAGAAGTCAAAGAGGCGGGCAATGAACTGGTCCTGCTCGAAAAGTATACTGATCGGTCACAGCTTTTAAAGACTGTAGCCGATGCGGAGGGCATGATTGTCCGTTCGGATAAGATTGATGCAGAAGTACTGGATGCTGCAAAAAACTTGAAGATCATTGTCCGTGCGGGTGCCGGTTATGATACTATTGATCTGGCTCATGCCAAGTCCAACGGGGTCATCGTGGAGAATACGCCGGGACAGAACGCCAATGCAGTGGCTGAACTTGTGTTTGGACTGCTGGTGTACATGCTTCGTAATTTTTATAACGGGAAACCGGGAACGGAACTTAAAGGTAAAAGGCTGGGACTCCTGGCTTTTGGTAATGTGGCACGGAATGTAGCACGTATTGCAAAAGGCTTTGGCATGGAGATCTCTGCTTATGATGAGTTCTGTCCTGCTGTTAATATTGAGGCTGCTGGTGTCCGTGCTTGTAAGACTAAGGAAGAACTTTTCCATAACAGTGATATCGTGAGCTTGCATATCCCGGCTACTTCTGAGACGGTTGGCAGTATTAACTACGAACTCGTTAATCTGATGCCGGAGAATGGAATTCTGGTCAATGCAGCTCGTACTGAGATTATCAATGAACCTGAATTACTCCGCCTGCTTGCAGATCGTTCTGATTTGAAGTACATCACAGACTTGAAACCTGCTGCTGTAGCTGATTTCGAGAAATTCGGAAACCGGTTCTTTACGACACCCAAAAAGATGGGGGCCCAGACGGCTGAGGCAAATATCAATGCGGGGGTTGCTGCGGCTAAGCAGATAGATGCTTTCTTGAAAGATGGAAGTGTGAAATTTCAAGTCAACAAATAATTCCAAACACTGATAATGGCTAAAATAAAACCTTTCAGAGGTCTTCGTCCGCCTGTTAGTATGGTGGAAAAAATCGAAAGTCGCCCGTACGATGTCCTTGATTCGGAAGAGGCGAGAACTGAGGCTGGAGATGATGAGATGAGCCTCTATCATATTATTAAACCGGAGATCAATTTCCCGGAAGGTACTTCAGAATATGATCCAAGGGTCTATAAAAGTGCTGCTGAACAGTTTAAGAAGTTTCGTGAAAAGGGATGGCTGGTCCAGGATTCTCATGAGGACTATTATCTCTATGCCCAGACCATGAACGGGAGGACCCAGTATGGGCTGGTGGTCGGAGCTTATGTGGAAGACTATCTTAATGGGGTGATCAAGAGACATGAGCTTACCCGGAAGGACAAAGAAGATGACCGGATGAAGCATATCCGCGCCACTAACGCAAATATGGAACCGGTATTCCTTGCCTATCCGGACAACCGGGTGCTGAACGATCTGATGATGCGTTATGCAACTACTCGGCCGGTGTATGATTTTATTGCTCCTTTGGATGGTTTCCGTCATCAGTTCTGGGTCATCAGTGATCCGGATGATATTCAGACGATCACCCGTACTTTTGCCGAGATTCCTAACTTGTACATTGCTGACGGTCATCATCGTACGGCTGCAGCTGCACGTGTGGGTGAAGAGAAGGCGGAAAATGACCCTGATCATACCGGAAAGGAAGAGTACAACTACTTCATGGCAGTTTGTTTCCAGGCCTCGCAATTGACAATCCTGGACTATAACCGTGTCATCAAGGATCTCAACGGGATGACACAGGAAGGATTTCTCAAGGCTCTGTCTGAGAACTTTACGGTGGAGAAGATGGGGCCGGAAGAATACAAACCTGTCCGGCTTCATGAGTTCAGTCTCTATCTGGATGGTAACTGGTACAGGTTGGAAGCCCGTCCTGGAACTTTTGATGACAAGGATCCGATCGGTATACTGGATGTAGACATCTCTTCACGGTTGATTCTCAATGATCTGATGGGGATCAAGGATCTTCGTACGGATGAGAGAATTGATTTCATCGGTGGTCTGAGAGGGCTGAAAGAACTCAAACGGCGGGTGGATAGTGGTGAGATGCGATGGGCACTGGCTTTATATCCGGTGAGCATGAAGCAGATTATGAATATTGCAGACAGTGGTAAGATTATGCCTCCGAAAGCAACCTGGTTTGAGCCCAAACTTCGTTCTGGCCTTATCGTTCATCTGCTTTCCTGACCATAAGTGGATCAATGTGAGCTATTCGGTATGGTAGATGAATATATCACAATAAATCGTATAGGCGAGGGATTTTACTCCGAGAAGCGAAGTAAGTTCCTCGCCTTTGCACATCATGTCACCTCAAAAGATGAAGTGAGGGTGCTGTTAAAATCTTATCAGACAAAATATTATAATGCACGTCATATCTGCTATGCCTATATTCTCGGGCCAGAGCAGAAGGAGTTCCGTGCAGTGGATAATGGAGAGCCTTCTTCAACGGCAGGGAAACCGATTCTTGGTCAGATCATCAGTCATGGACTGACTGATGTTGCCGTTTATGTTATCCGCTATTATGGTGGGGTCAATCTTGGTACTGGCGGATTGATCAGAGCCTACCGCACCGCTGCCGAGGATGCCCTGAATCATTCTGGACATATTAGGAAGTTTGTTGAGGAACAGATTACTTATCGTTTCCCTTATCCGATGATGAATGCCGTAATGCACGTTGTCAAGGAGATGAATCCAAGAATTGTCAGTCAGGCTTTTGATACGAATTGCTGTTTGGTCCTGGCTATCCGGAAGAGGGATGCCGAGACCTTACGAAAAAGGCTGTCAGATTTGAGTTTCGAATAATTTTTCTAAAGATTCTTGGTTTTGTCCGAAATTAATTGTAATTTTGCACCCGTCAGGAAGATTGGCAGAGTGACCGAATGCGCTGGACTCGAAATCCGGTATACCCCTTTTCGGGTATCGGGGGTTTGAATCCCTCATCTTCCGCAATTCACTATGGTGTGGCAGAGAGGCATTCTGCTTATTTGAGAAGTATTAGATAAAAGAGAAAATCTTTATCTCTTGCCACAGCAAAGCCGGGAATAGGGACAGTGATCACATTGTTTTGCATCTTCTGTGGCAGTCAGCGCAATTTCTGGATTGAAAATATCAGATAAGATCCCTCGTATATTTTCTTCAAAATTGTCGGTATTCTTGTCTCCCTTTTCATTTTCGTATTTTTTGATGTCCGTAATAGGCTCTTTGCCGATTCTAAGAGGAACGATCTCTTCACCGGAGTGTTGGATGAAGAGCAGGGAAGGACTGACCGGCAGATCATTCACATCATATCTTTTTTCTCCTTCATCATTTCTTTCGTTTCTGACGATACCTGCATAGAGCATGGCCTGAAGGTAATAATCTGTATGGTTGGCCAGTTTTTTGCCTGAGAAAATATCCCCCAGATCCCGGACGGCCATTTTATTGTTATTTCCAGTCTTGTAGTCAATGACGCGCAGGGTAGGGCCTTCTGCAGGAATATTGACCTGATCGAGCCGGTCAATATTTCCGAAAATGGTCATGGTTCGTCTTTCCTGTCGTGTAGGAAAGGAGATGGAGGCTTCTACTCTTTTTTCTAATCCAAGAATCTGGAAAGGTGTGGACTTCAGATCTATCTCCAGAAGTTTCCTGATATAATCGATCACTACCTGACGATTGATGATCTGCAATCCATTATATTTGACTGGCGTATGTGGCCCGACCTTGAAGAGATCCTGTCTGAATGCATTATCCACGCACTGTTCGATAATTGCCGGGTTCCTGAGGGCATTCTTGAGTTCATCTTCCCGGATCATGATTGGACGGATGATGTCTGTAGTCTGCTCTCCTTGGGGGGTCTTTTCTGTACGGGTGTCGCCGGGTGCGGCAAGATGAAGATAAAAAAGTTGGCAGGCCAGGTGGAAGATATTCCCGAAGGTACGGTTATCCACTCTGTCCTCATCAATTTCATCCGGTTCCTTGATTTTTGCGATATATTTATAGTAGAATTGGAGAGGGCAACGGATATAAGTATTCAAAGCGGTCGGAGAGAGACGATGCATTTGGCGGATGACCTGCATCACCTGTTCGTCTTTTTCTATTGACGAGCGTGTGCGGATGACAGGTTTCTGACCTGCTGTCAGATTTTCTGTGCGAATGGATTGTGGACTCTCGACCATTAGCTGGAGCATAAACCTGGACATTTCTCCTGTTTGTCCATTATTGGTGGCATTGTCGTAAACGAGAGTAACGTCTTTTGCTCTTTGCAGAAGACGGTAGAAATAATAGGAATAGATGGCCACTTTATGATCCACCGTTGTCAACCCGTAAGCCTTGCGGATGGAATAAGGAATGAAAGAAGTATCATTAACTCCTTTAGGGATATTTCCTTCGTTGCAGGACAGAAGCAGGACATGGTCGAAATCAAGATTTCTGGTCTCCAGTATTCCCATAATTTGTATACCTACAGCAGGTTCTCCATGAAAGGGAATGGTTGTTGAGTTTATGAGTTGAGTCATGAGCCGCTGATAGGTATGGATGTCAATGTTCAAATCCTCCTGATCAATCAGATTACAAAGGCGGTTGATGAGCGTATACATCCTGAAGAGAGATTCCTGAAAGAGAGGATCGCTTTTAACCTGTTCCTCTTTTCCTTCTCCCTTGGTGGCATCATGGTAGTTTATCCCTATCGTCTGGAGTATCTCAAGGAGCCAGTGAGATAGTCCGCTGAGTGAATGCGAGGGCGTTTGAAGTAAAAGATCCAGTCCCTTGTCATTTCCCGTTGAAGGACATTCTGTCTTGAGCTTGTCTGCTGACAGATAGAATCGTTTATGATTATTCAAGAAGTCTCTGAGTTCTTTGATATGACCGGATATGAATTTAGAATAAGGGTGTTGAAGAATTTTGTTGACTCCACGGAAAAGGAATTTTCTTATATCTTCCCGGTAGCTATGGGTATGCAGGTCTACAAGTAAGGTGACCAGGGTGCTGACAGGAGACTGTGACAACGGATAACCGGTGGTCACATTTACTTTGGTCACTTCTGGTGGCAGACTATGGATGATGGTCGGCAGGAGACTTTCATCAGCCATGACGATGGCTGTGCGTCTGCCGGCTTCGATCCTGTGATTTTCTTTCAGCCAGTCACTGACATACCTTGCCTGGAGATTTTCGGTACTTGCACTGATGAACGTGACAGATTTGGGTGTTACCATATTTTTATAGATCTCATCGTTCTCATTATCCAGTTCATTAGGATAGTTCTTGAGATATTGAGCGATATAATGTCCGGCTTCATGGTCTTGGTCCTTTTTCGGCATATAATAGTCATCAAAGTCCCAGTAGAATTTAGCTTTATCGTCTTTTTTAAGGCGGTCACAAAGGGCCAGTTCAACCTTTTGCATCATATTGAAACCGACAAAAAGGTACTTGGAGTGTTTCCATTTCAGGTCCGGATCAGTTGCAACTTCCCTGTAGAGTGCTCCTTCATAGGCTAATTTCTGGTCTTTTAGAGACTGATTAAACTGATGATAGATGTCGGCAAAGTGACTCCAGAGGGTAATGAATCGTTTTTTCAGAACACTTTCTTGGTCTTCAGAGAAATTGCTGAAGAACTGTTTGAGAATCTTTTTCTGTTCATCACTGAGGTAGCTTACACCATCTAATTCATGAATATCTTTCAGGTTGGTGAATATTTGATCCGCATCGGCCATATTTTTGTCGATGTCATCAAAGTCTGTAATCAGCAACTGCCCCCATCCATAGAATTTATCGAGTGATTCCTGTTCACCGGTAACCTTGTGATAAACCTTATAAAGCTCACTGACAAGTTTGATGGGGTCCCCGACAGTCCTTTGGCTGTGTTTCCGGAAGAGGTCACTGATGGTGATGCAGGTCGGGCTCCATAGCGGATGATCCACTTGTACAGCCAACTCTTGATTTAAAAACAGAGAGGCTCGTTTATTAGGAAAGACAACAGTGATATGGCTGAGTTGATCCTCATATTTGCGGATAATATCCTGAGCTACATAATGGAGAAAAGTTTGCATGTCTGATGATTTTAATTTTAAAGAAATGAAAGGACAAAGGACGCTAAATGAAAGGTGATGGTCAGGGCTGGGCCTCTTCTTTGGAATCATGATCATCATCAGGTCTGACTTGGGTCACCTGATTCGGGTATACATACCATAAGTATCCCGAGACTTCAGGGTAGTGCATCCGTCTCAGGAGAGTCATATAATCCCTGACTTGCTCTTCATATTCTTTGTGGGGCTTTCCGAACTTGAAATCGACCACGATCATTTCCTTCCCATCTGTCATGACACGGTCTGGTCGTTTCTCAATGACTTCGTTTGTAACCGGGTCAGTATAGAGAATAGTACACTCATTAAACAATTCCCAATGGCTTGAAAACCAGTTTTTTACCTTCGGTGACTGAAGCCTTTGTTTCATTTCTTTTCTCAATTTTTCCTTACTTAGATAACCCGTGTCAAGCACACCTTCCTGTTCAAGTTGGCTGAGTGCCTGATCCACATCGTCAAGGGTATGGATGGAAGAGAAAATGGCATGAAGTACATTACCGGTCTGGATATAGGTGTTATGGACTTGTGCTTCTTCATCTTCTCCTCCGATAAAATCTTTACTTTTATTACTTTGCCGGAAATCAATCCTGTTTTCATAATTGTTAATGGCAATGATTTTTGGTTCAGGTTGCTGGAGAAAAACGTTGCGGGACACAGTTTTTCCTCCTGGTTTTCTGTTTATATCAGGGGTGCCATAATCGAAGGCTAATGTCTGGCTGTTGTCATCTTCCTTGTCGTCAATTTTATCCTTGTCGGATATATCGTCCTCTGCCGGTTCGTCCTGGTTGAAAGTTTTCAAGGTAGCACCTTCCAGTTCCTGGCTCAATTGAGGTAAGACCTTTTCGATTACATCGCTTTCATCGACTGGTTCGGAAGGTTTACCGTCATCCGCTTTCATCCGTTGTTTTCCCTTATTCTTATGCTTTCCGAAAATGTACAGGCCTCTTTTAGGACGAGTGAAGGCAACGTAGAGTAGGTTCATGTTGTCTACGATATTCTGTGAATGTTCATTATTGTAGAAAGGCTCATAAATGGATCCGCTTATCTGGTTCTTGTACAAGTCTACCGGCACGACAGGCAATTTGCTATATGGGGGTTCTGAAGGTGTGCACCATATCGTATATCCCGGCTTTTCAAGTGTCCAGTCACAGAAGGGGATGATGACATGGTCAAATTCCAGACCTTTGCTCTTATGAATAGTCAGAAGTCGGATGCCGTCTGTCTCATCACTTTGGATAGACCGGAGATGAAGGTCCTCATCCCATACTTTCAGAAAATCATTGATGTCTGGGACATGGTCTTGCAGGTACTCGCTGACCTGGTCATAGAAAGCACAGACGTATGCGCTTTGTTCTTCCATTACTGCAAGGTCGAAAATGGAATAGAGTTGTTCTATGAGATCCATCAGAGGTTGTCCTTCCAGTTCGTCGAGATGGTTGACATAATCGTCAGGCAATTGAGTTTTCAATTGTTCCTCCAGCGTATTTCCGGAACAAAGGAATATCTTACTGTCTGCTTTCAAGGGATTTTTGATTCCTGTCTGATAAGCTTTTGTCAGATTGGCTAAAGTGAGCAGGTCATCCCGGTGTGTGATAAAACGCAAGGCGTCCACCAGGATGTTCACAGCCTGAGAGGCATCCAGGCGGAATGCCAGATCGCTGACCAGAGTCACGTCAGGGAGTTTTTCCATGAAATAAGCACCGATTTCCTGGATGGTCGGATTTTTCCTCACCAGGATGGCAATGTCACTCGGCCGGCATCCCTGATCAAGTAGTGTCCGGACAGTTTCGACAGTCTTTTGCAGCATCTTGTCGTGGTACGAGTTGTTGTCGGGGAGCAGTTCAACATGCACGTAACCTTGATTCTCCTTCCCTTCTGGAACTTTCTGACAGAGATTCTCCTGGGAATAGGCTTGTTGCAATTCTTCCGTATCCTTTTCCTTTTCGCCGGACCAGGACTGGCTGGCTTTCAAAAAGAAAATATTGTTGAAAGCTACGATCCTTTTGTCCGAGCGATAGTTAACATCTAATATTTTCTTGTTCACCTGATCAGATGAGAACTCTTTAGTATCTATATTCTGGAGAAGTCTCCAGTCTCCTCCCCGCCACCGGTAAATGCTTTGCTTAATATCCCCGACAATGAGATTCTGGGCAAGATGTTCAGAGGGTGGTTGTCCATGGGACATGGTCTCCTGAAGGAGAACTTTAAAATTGTACCATTGAATCCTGCTCGTATCCTGAAATTCATCCATCATGATATGTTCCAAATGAGCTCCGATTTTCTCGAAGATGAAAGGTGAGTCATTGTCACAAACCAGGGAATGGAGTAGGTTTTGCGTATCACTGAGTAGAAAACGGTTTGCCTCCTGGTTACTGATCCGCACTTTCTCTCCGATTTTCCCCAGTAATCTTAAGTTGTCAAGATGTCGTAAGGTGAGGTCTGCTGATTTGTAGGCCTTGACGAGATCTGGGCGGGCCGTTTCGGTCTGTCTGAGCAGAGTCCACAAATGATCCTGGACCAACTGGTAGATGCCGCTTCCGGGAGTTGCCCTCTTCTTTGTAACCCAGTTCTTGGGATCTTCCAGGCAACTGCAGACGGTCTTGTTTACTAATTTTGACTCATCGGTGAATTCCCCCCTTTCAAGTTTGGCAAAATAGCTCCAGATGCCTTTTTCTCCTCTGTTGAGGTCAGAGGCAGAGAAACCGTTACGATCCATTTCTTCAAAGAAATGATCGGCATATTTTTTGATATTCTCCTTTGCTTTCTGCCGGATAGCACGGAGCTCTTTTGAATAGTCCGGGAAGAAAGTACTTTCTGGAGACATGAGGGGCTGCAGATCATAGGAATGTTCTTTATAGGCATCTTCGAAGATATTCTTTCCAAAGTTCTTGATCTGTCCCATGATGTTCCATCCTTTGTCATCATCCATTTTTTCATGGATGTAGTCCATGATCCATGACAGGACAGGACTTTTCTCATCCAATTGCTCAATGAGATCATCCACAGCCTGTTCCATTACTTCCTCATCATTCAGGCTTATGTTCAGACTGGCTGTCAGGTCAAGTTCACGGGCGAGGTTTCTTAATACCGTCTGAAAGAAAGCATCAATTGTCTCAATTCGAAAATCATTAAAATGGTGGAGGAGGAGGCTGAGGCACCCTCCTGCACGTTGTCTGATCAGTCTTTCTCCTAATCCCGTGTTTTGCTGTACTTCTTTTAGGTATTCTTCCGAATCGTTTAGGTGATGAGAAATACCATAAAGTTGGGACAGGATGCGCATCTTCATCTCTTCAGTGGCTTTATTGGTAAAAGTTACGGCCAGTATTCCCCGGTAGGATTGTGGATTGAGTATGAGCAATGAGATATATTGTGTAGCAAGTTTAAAGGTCTTTCCAGCCCCGGCACTTGCTCTGTAAACGGTCAGAGGTTTCATCATTTCTGTTTTCATTATGCTAATCGTTAATCAAGTATGATTCTTTGTTTTCAGCGAGTGGTAGGTGTTTTAGGGAAGAAATGCAATCACCAGTTGTTGAATAATTCAAATCCCCACTTTACACCAAATCCCTCAAAATGATGAGCACTTCTTCCACAGAAAATTCCCATAGAGAACAAACGGTTTGTAAATCCGTATCCGATTTCTACGTAAGGAGTTAACTTTCGTATGGAAAGTGCACTGATATAGATTCGTTCCTTTTCCACAACTTGTCCGACGAGGGGTATCCAGGATAGGAGCAGCATCGGCGACTCGTAGGTTGCATTTGCACGGACATAAAATTTGGAAGCGTTGTACCAGTTGGAGTTCAGTAGTTCAAATTCTCCGCTCCATTCATCATTCCATCCTCCGGGAATATAATTTTCCCTGAAGTTGTTATAATCCAGGAAGTACCCATCCTTGCTTTTGTCCGTATATAAGCCCAGTCCTGCTCGCAAAGAAAGGGAACGCATACAAGGCATACGATGGATTTCCTGTCCGTCCAGTTCCCATTTCTCATAATTGATCTTACCCCCCATGAAGCCTTTAATACCTCGTTCATAACTGGCATTGATAATAGGACCATTTATTTCGGATGGGGTATACTGTAATTGTATAAAGGGTGCAGATGAACTGTAACTCGTTGGCTTTCCCGCTTGTATGAATCCTGCCTTTTTCACAGCAGAACGGCGGTGCCAGACAAGACCGCATTGTCCGTCAAGATGGTTCTTGATGATTTGATAGTTCGTACTTATTTTTACACCCAGGTCGTTGAAATAGTCCAGATGCAGTTTGTTCCAATCTATAGAGTCTGTTTTTTGGTCTTTGATCTCATTCAGAATGTTTGAATTTGTGATCCGGTTACCATTGAAGTATTCAATTTTTACCCATCCGTTTTTCTTCTGATTATAGGTAAATGTGACGGGAATATTATAGAGCAGTCTTTTCCATTTAAAAGAGTATCCCATTTTAATGCGAGTAGAGATACTCTGATTAGGGGTAAAGTTGTAATAGCCTTTTACATCGAAACGGTAGATAATCCCTTTATTCCGGGTATAGCCAAAGTAGAGAGGGTTGAAGATCGGATCAATTTTAATATGCCCCTGTTTTTTATCCCCGATGTCAGCATTGATATTGTTCAATAGATTGTTTCCGATGAGATCCCAGAAGATATATTTGCTGAAGTCTTTATCATTTGAGGACTTAATGATGAAAGCATTTTCTTTGGTGCCACTGCTTTGCTGGTTATTCCCAGTTCTTCTTGAGTTTTCTAAAGTTGTATCAGCAGGGACACTCTGGGTACTGGCAGGACCGGCTCTACTTGTCTTTGATTTTTCCATCGAATCATTTACGGCAATGATCTTTTCTTCTTCTTCAGTTAGTGGAATGGGACGTATACTATCCAGGAGCCTTCGACTGTCAGAAAGATGAAAAGTATCTGGGAGAATTGGATGTAGATCGTAGACAGAGGTGATCCAGGAATGGAAGCAGTTGCCTAAAGTGCAGATTTTAGCAATGATGTCACAACGTTTAGGCAATAGTGACTTGATGCCTGCCTTTCCCATCTCGCCTTGCAGCACGAAATGAATCATATCATATTCACCTTCGAAGAAGAAGCGGTCTACTTTTCCTGTATGATCGTCTACGATTACCCATCCCTTAACTAACTGGGTGTTTTTGATTTTAGGTCTGATAAAAAAACGAGTTTGACGGATTCCATATTTAATGGACTGATAATGATAAAACCGTTTGTTGTTTCTCACCAGTGGAGAGAGAATGATACCTTTAAACAAAGTGACGTCATAAAGGCTCGGCTGAAGGTATTCGAAAAGCACAGGCAGTAATTTGTGAGAATGATAGACCGTTGAATACATCAGGAGTGTTTTTGTCTTTGTCATTTCATCCCCGCCCTTGTAATAGATGATGTCTGAAAAACTTTCATTCAGGAAATCGCGCCTGCTATCCCTCGCTACATCATACATGGTGGGGATAGCCAAAAGTAAAGGATTCTTCCTGTCAATATGAGTTCGATATTTCAAATATACATTGGAAAGAAGAGAATCTGGCAGTTCATTTCCCGTCAGCTTGTGAGCATAGGTGAAGACTTGATGAAGAAGCCTTGTGTCAACTTGCTTTTTCCCGAATGATTCTATATCATCTATCATGAAAAATGACAAAATCAGGAATCCTATTATGAATATCCTTTTTTTCTTCACAGTTAAAGTCAAAATAGAAAACAGTAGAGATATTGCTTTTTAAAAAGACCAGTCTCTATCGGGGCAGTAATAGTAGCAATTTACGGCCGGCTTTCGTATTGATCGCTTTGCGGAAAAGACAATATTTATAGGAATAGTTTTTATCAGGTAAAGGGAATAGTCCTCTTTTGCGAAGCCATTCTATGGCATTGTTCAGATGTCTGGAACTTCGTGTGACCTGAATCGTCTGGTACAGATAATCCATGGATAGTTGTGCTACTCTGCGATGTAAAGCTACCCGGTCAGCCTCCGGAAGTTGATCAGACAGATCCTGCAGATGCGCTATTACTCTTTCTATGTCTGTAAGACGAGTGAGATGGTATCGCTTATTCTGCTCATACGCAGCCCCATCCCTTTGCTGCCGGTTGAAACAAGCTTCCGCATCCGTATAGTAAATCCGCTCTCCTCGAAGGCATAATTGAGGGGTGAAATCTTCGTCTTCATGCAGGATTTTTGTGGAGAAACGTAGGCTGCCTAATATCTGTTGCTTGAAAATGTATCCACATACAGATGCCTTCAGGGGGTGATCATGCAGATAGGAACTGCCCGTAACAGGACCTATGAACGTAAAGGATGTTCCAGGTTTTTTTTTCTCTGTTTCTTGAAAGAAAACCAGATCCGGATTATGAAACCTGACAATGTCAAGGCAATGCTCGTAAGGGGCCGTTATCAGATAACTGCTCCCGTTCAGAAACTGAATATAGTTTCCTGTAGCCAGTTGGATGCCGATGTTTCGCGCCTGTGAAAGTCCCATGTCCTTTTTTCTGACATAGATGGTATTCTCGTCCACATCGAACAATTCTCTTGAGGGAGATCGTTTTGAACCATTGTCAATGAGTATGATTTCCCGTTCATTAGGATTTAGAGACAAGGTGCTGATCTGTTGCAGACATTCCTTGAGCATTTCATCGGGGACATCATGCGTCGTAATGATAAAACTTACGAGCGGCGGTACACTGTCTGGTGTATTAATCGACTTAACTGGCATAGTTCTTCTCTTCCTAAAGGGTTCAACATCTTATTTCTCACAGAACTCTCAATCATTTTCCATTGTGGAGTGTAGTGTTACTGAGATACATCCAAAAACTTGTGAAAATACAAGTTCGAATCGCAATGGTTTCGTTGTACAAAGGTACGTATTTCAATTGGAAAATGGAAAGATAAATGAGAAAAGTTATGATGATTATCGTTTTTTGTAAAGTTCACCTGTCAATTCTTGGATTTGTCATTTTCGATCTGTCAGTTTAGTGTTAAACCGATTTAATTTTTCGTTATGATATTGACCTTTTTCAGATAATTTGTTAACTTTGTGCGAAAATTGTTTAGAAAATGATAGTACCCTGTTAAGGTACACAATTGATTCTGTTCATACCTGAAGCAAGGTAGGCATGGAGGTGAAAAGAGAATGGTCAAGTCTGTATTTTAGTGAACTTGTATTTTCTCATGGAAGTGGCAACTTTCAGACTGTACCGATGGTCTGTGGGTGCGTAGGGTGTCTGATGTTAAAGGTGTGGGGATAGTATGTAAGAAGAAAATTCCTTTGGGATTTGTAAGGGCAATTATTTAATATTATATAAGGTTACTCAGTATGGCAAGAATTAAAACGATTGGAGTCTTGACTTCAGGAGGGGATGCTCCGGGGATGAATGCCGCAATTCGTGCGGTGACCCGTGCCGGTATTTACAATGGCTTTATGATCAAAGCAATCTACCGTGGATATGATGGGCTGATCAATGATGAAATTAAACCTTTTACCACAGAGAATGTCAGTGGTATTATCGGAAGAGGAGGAACCATTCTCAGAACATCGCGATCGAAGGACTTTATGACAGAGGAAGGTCGTCAGAAAGCATACGATAATTTAAAAAGCGAAGGAATAGATGCATTGGTGATCATTGGAGGCAACGGGTCTCTGACGGGTGCCATGCATTTTGGTCAGGATTTTGATCTGCCCTGTATTGGCCTTCCGGGTACGATCGACAATGACTTGTTTGGAACAGATAATACGATTGGCTATGATACTACGCTGAACACGATAGTGGAATGTGTTGACCGCATCCGTGATACGGCACAGAGCCACGAGCGTATCTTCTTCGTGGAAGTGATGGGTCGTGATGCTGGTTTCCTGGCTCAGAACAGTGCTGTTGCCAGTGGGGCTGAGGCTGCAATAATCCCTGAAGATTCTACTGACGTCGACCAACTTGCGCAGTTTATGGAGCGTGGTATTCGTAAATCCAAGAAAAGTTGTATCGTCATCGTTTCAGAAAGTCCCAAGTGTGGTGCACTTTACTATGCCGACAGGGTACGGAAAGAGTTTCCTCAGTATGATGTCCGCGTATCTATCCTCGGCCATCTGCAGCGTGGCGGCAGTCCTTCTGCCCGTGATAGGATCCTGGCCAGCCGTACTGGCGTGGGAGCTGTTGAGGCCATTATCCAGGGACAGCGTAACATTATGGTAGGCGTCCGGAATAATGAAGTTACCTATGTACCTTTGAGTGAGGCCGTCCGAAGTGACAAGCCGTTTGATAAAAATCTTATTAAAGTGCTTGACGAATTGAGCATATAGGCTGTTTGAAAGTTCTAGATTATTCTTATTTTTCGGAACAAAACTCATAATTAGTTTGTGGTTTACGAAAATATTGCGTAGTTTTGTGTTCGCGTTAACAAAAAGAACAGATCTTTCAGATCCGATTTTTACAGTTTGAATCAGTTAATAATTTAAAAGAATAAAGCTTATGTCACAAATGAATGGACGCATTTCGCAGATCATCGGACCTGTAATCGATGTATATTTCGATACAAAGGGCCTGGATCCTGAGAAGGTGCTTCCTAAAATCAACGAAGCTCTGACAGTGAAACGTCCTGACGGTCGTGTATTGGTCATGGAGGTGAAGCAACACATCGGTGAGGATACCGTTCGTTGTGTGGCTATGGATAGTACCGATGGCTTGCAACGCGACTTGGACGTTACACCTACAGGCAGTCCTATTGTCATGCCTTCGGGAGAGCAATTGAAGGGTCGTATGCTGAATGTGATCGGCCAGCCAATTGATGGTATGAAAACTCTGGATATGAAGGGGGCTTATCCGATCCACCGGGAACCGCCTAAATTTGATGAGCTCTCAACACGCAAGGAAATGCTGCCTACCGGTATCAAGGTGATTGATTTATTGGAGCCTTACATGAAAGGTGGCAAGATCGGTTTGTTCGGTGGTGCCGGTGTCGGAAAGACGGTGTTGATCATGGAGTTGATCAATAATATCGCAAAGGGGCATAACGGATATTCAGTGTTCGCCGGTGTCGGGGAACGTACCCGTGAGGGGAATGACTTGATTCGTGATATGATTAATTCCGGCGTAATCCGATATGGGGAGAAATTCAGGAAGGCGATGGATGAAGGTAAATGGGATCTGTCTCTCGTGGATCCAGAAGAACTCTCCAAGAGCCAGGCTACGCTTGTCTATGGTCAGATGAATGAGCCACCTGGGGCACGTTCTTCCGTAGCTCTTTCGGGATTGACCATCGCTGAGGAGTTCCGTGATCATGGCGGCAAGAACGGACAGCCGGCTGATATTATGTTTTTTATTGATAATATCTTCCGTTTTACGCAGGCTGGATCGGAGGTGTCTGCACTGTTGGGACGTATGCCTTCAGCCGTAGGTTACCAGCCGACGCTGGCCAGTGAGATGGGGCAGATGCAGGAACGTATTACTTCTACGAAGCAGGGTTCCATCACTTCCGTACAGGCAGTATACGTGCCAGCTGATGATTTGACGGATCCGGCTCCGGCAACTACGTTTACGCACCTGGATGCAACAACATCCTTGTCCCGTAAGATAACAGCACTGGGTATTTATCCCGCTGTGGATCCTTTGGGAAGTACGTCACGTATCCTGGACCCGAATATTATCGGGCAGGCACATTATGACTGTGCCCAGCGCGTCAAAGAATTGCTGGAGAGGTATAATGAGCTGCAAGACATCATTGCAATCCTGGGAATGGATGAGCTTTCAGATGAAGACAAACTTGTCGTCAGCCGTGCACGCAGGGTACAGCGGTTCCTGTCACAACCTTTTACCGTCGCAGAGCAGTTTACAGGCCTGAAGGGCGTGATGGTACCTATCGAAGAGACGATACGTGGTTTCAATGCCATACTGAAGGGTGATGTGGATGATTTGCCTGAACAGGCATTCCTCAATGTAGGGACTATTGACGACGCCATTGCCAAGGGTAAGAAATTGCTTGAAGCTGCCAAGAATTAAATTTGGATAAGGATGCCGTCAGGCATCCTGACTTATACTTTATTATCGCGTATGCTGAAATTAAAAATTATATCTCCTGAAAAGGTGGTGTTTACTGGTGACGTCAAAAGCGTAAGTGTTCCAGGTGCTGCAGGATCTTTTGAAATATTGACGGATCATGCTCCTATTATTTCTTCCTTAAATGCCGGCCGAGTGGAATATACTACTCAAGATGGCCTTAAGAAATTGGATATCCAGGATGGTTTTGTAGAGGTACAGAAGAACGTTGTCTCGTTATGCGTCGAAGTATAGACCCCCGAACAGACAGGATAGCCAAAAAGTACAAGCAATATTCGCTGTGGATTATTGCTGCATTGATGTTGCTGGCCTTGTTTGTCATGCAGATCATGCGGAATACATCCTTTGTAACGGCCTTGGCCGTCACGGTGATCTATTCACTGGTGTGTAATTGGGTTTATGGGGACTGTTGGAAAAAGATAGCGCAGTCCTCTCCGGTGAATTTGATGCGGTTTTATCTTGCCGGTTCGGTACTGCGATTGCTTTTGGCTTTAACGGTTTTCCTCATCTATCTGGTCGTTGTGCGTGAACGGCAGGCCGTTATCGGTTTTGCGGTGATCTTTGCTGCATATTATGTTGTTCTTTTGGCCTTCGATTGCATATACTTTGTCCGTGTAGAGAAAAAAAATAATAAAACAGAATCAGAATGAAAAGAATAAAACTCAAACAATTGTTTTTCATTTTCGTTATGCTTTTGACCCTTGCACCGGTTTCTTCGGTATCAGCAAGACAAAAAATCGATGTGGGAAGCATTTTGTGGGGGCATATTAAAGATTCATACGACTGGCATCTTACCAAGATTGGCAAGACACCTATAGTCATTCATCTCCCTGTGATCGTAAAGAGCAGTACGGGATGGCATGTCTTCTGCAGTAGTCGGTTTAGTGAACAGAAAAATGCTCAGGGGAATCGTCCGGGTCCTTACGGACTTTATATCAAAGACAGCAAGGCAAAGAGTCATCCTGGCAAGATTATGGAGATGGTAAATGGGAAAGAGGTCCGTCCTCTCGACATCTCGATTACCAAGACCGTTTGTGTCCTGTTCATTGATGCCATCTTGCTCTTGATCTGTGTGTTGGTTCCGGCACGGTGGTGCAGACATCATAAATGGGATGATCCGGCGCCGAAGGGTTTCACGGGCCTGATGCACATGTTTATCATGTCTATTTATAACGAGGCTGTTAAAGGTACGATGACGGAAAAGGAATCCGTTACATACGGTCCGTGGCTATTGACTTGTTTCTTCTTTATCTTTCTCGCCAATGTGATGGGTGTCGTTCCTTTTCCACCAGGTGGAGGAAATCTGACGGGAAATATCACTTGTACATTCTTTCTGGGAATTACAACCTTTATTATTACTAATGTTACAGGTTCGAAAGAGTACTGGAAAGATATTTTCTGGCCGAAAGTACCTTTATGGCTGAAGTGTCCGGTACCGTTGATGCCTATTATCAATTTGTTTGGTATCTTCACGAAACCGTTGGCTCTGATTATCCGACTTTTCGCCAACATGATGGCAGGACATGCCATGTCCTTGTCTTTTGCTGCGATGATCTTCATCATGTTCAATATCAGTGAGAATGCAGTGGTAGATGCTGCTGCTGGCACTGGAATGACTGTGGTGAGTGTTGCGATGAGTATCTTTATGATGCTTCTTGAACTTTTGGTTTGTTACATCCAGGCTCTGGTCTTTACGATGTTGAGTGCAGTGTTTATCCATCTGGCTCATGTGAAGGCTGAACCGGAACCGGAAGCAGTGAGAGCATAAATCAAGAATAGAAAAAATTAATAAACAATTAAAAAATCATTATTATGTTATCATTATTATTAGCAGCTGAAGTTGCAAAGTGTGGCGCTGCCATTGGCGCCGGTCTTGCCGTAATTGGTGCAGGTATAGGTATTGGCCGTATTGGCGGTCAGGCAATGGATGCCATGGCTCGTCAGCCAGAAGAACAGTCGAAGTTGTTTTCTTCCATGATCATCGCAGCCGCTCTGGTTGAAGGTGTAGCTTTCTTCGCTATTATCATTGCACTGCTGGCCATCGTCCTGTAATATTGCTATTGATTGTAAACTTTAACCAGTATATATGGATTTATTAATTCCTGATAGCGGTTTGCTTTTTTGGATGACGCTCGTATTCATTATTGTTTTTCTCATCTTGCTCAAATGGGGCTTCCCTTCCATAGTAAAGATGGTCAACAATAGAAAAATGAACATTGACGAGAGTATACGTCATGCCCATGAGGCTGATGAAAAGCTCTCTAATATCCAAAAAGAAGGTGAATCCATTCTGCAGGAATCACGTACAAAACAGGCTCAGATCTTGAAAGAGGCTGCTAGTACACGTGATGCCATTGTCGAGAAAGCACAGGATAAAGCCAAAGAGGAAGGATCACGCCTGTTGAAGGAGGCCCAGACCCAGATCGAAACGGAGAAGAAGAATGCCGTTCAGGATATTCGTTCTCAGGTCGTTTCCCTCTCTGTTCAGGTTGCCGAGAAGATCCTACGCAAGGAGTTGGCTTCTCAAGACAAGCAGATGGAGTTGATTGGCCGACTGCTGGATGAAGTTCCTTCTGAAAACAAGAAAGACTAAAGCTTATGGATTTAGGTGTAATATCGGTTAGATATGCCCGGGCACTCCTCAAGAGTGCTGCGGTGCTGAAAGTCGAAGATCAGGTATACGGCGAGATGCTCTCCCTCTATCAGAGTTATTTCAAAGTGCATGATCTGAAATACACGATAGATAACCCTATGCTCGGAAAAGACAAGAAACTGCATCTTCTTGTGACGGCGATGGGTGGTAACCCATCAGAACTCAGCAAAAAGTTTGTCGCTCTTGTCCTTAAGGAGGATAGGGAAAGCACCCTGCAACTCATGGCTGCTTCGTATATCTCTCTTTACAGACAACAGAAGAACATCACCAGTGGTATTCTTACGACTGCCGTACCTGTAACATCCTCCATTGAACAGAGGATGCAGAAATTGGTAGAAAGTAGGACTAAAGGAACTGTGGAATTCAAGACTGAGACCGATTCGGATATTATCGGCGGTTTTATCCTTGAATATGATACTTATCGGATGGATGCTAGTGTTAAGACCATGCTCCGGACGGTATATTCACAGTTATATAAATAGAGGAAGACGAAAAGAAGTTTTCGAATCCAAACATTAATTTTAATAGAATAAAATGCCAGATAATATTAAACCAAGCGAAGTGTCCGAAATTCTGGAGAAGGAATTACGGGGAATCAACAATGCGGAGCAGTTTGATGAGGTCGGTACTGTGCTCACTGTGGCAGATGGTGTTGCCCGTATCTATGGCTTGCGCAATGTAGAGTCCAGTGAAATTCTTCAGTTTGAAAACGGCACTGAAGCTATTGTCATGAACCTGGAGGAAGACAATGTAGGTTGTATCCTGCTAGGTCCTACAGAAGGCATAAAAGAAGGTGAAAAGGTAAAGCGCACTCACCGGATTGCTTCTATTCGTGTCAATGACAACTTCCTGGGACGTGTCGTTGACCCGCTGGGGAATCCGATCGATGGGAAAGGGAATATTGACTTGACAGAGTCTTTCGAAATGCCCTTGGATCGGAAGGCTCCAGGCGTCATTTATCGTCAGCCTGTGAATGAACCTCTGCAGACCGGTCTGAAGTCCATTGACTCCATGATCCCTATCGGAAGAGGACAGCGTGAGCTGATTATCGGTGATCGTCAGACAGGAAAGACCGCCATTGCCGTTGATACTATTCTCAATCAGAGGAAACTCTATGAGGCTGGCCAACCGGTATATTGTATTTATGTAGCCATCGGGCAGAAAGCATCTACAGTAGCTTCATTGGTCCAGACACTTGAGGATAAGGGTGCTATGCCTTATACGATTGTTGTCAGTGCGACAGCTGCCAATCCTGCCGCCTTGCAGTATTATGCCCCCTTTGCAGGAGCTGCCATCGGCGAATATTTCCGTGACCGCGGATTGTCTGCACTGGTGGTCTATGATGACTTGAGCAAACAGGCTGTTGCCTATCGTGAAATCTCTCTGATCCTTCGTCGTCCATCCGGGCGTGAAGCTTATCCTGGAGATATTTTCTACCTCCATTCCCGTTTGCTGGAACGTGCTGCACGTATCAATGACCAGCAGGAAATTGCAGAAACGATGAATGATCTGCCGGCTTGTATGAAGGGACACGTCAAGGGTGGCGGCTCTCTGACCGCCCTGCCGATTATTGAAACCCAGGAGGGGGATGTTGCTGCCTATATTCCGACCAATGTCATTTCCATTACGGATGGTCAGATCTATTTGGAGAGCAACCTTTTCAACCAGGGGTTCCGGCCGGCTATTGATGTGGGTATATCTGTATCCCGTGTTGGTGGATCAGCACAGATCAAGAGCATGAAGAAAGTTGCCGGTACACTGAAGATTGACATGGCCCAGTATCACGAGTTGGAGAGCTTCTCTCAATTTGCCAGTGACATGGACTCTGTCACAGCTATGGCTTTGGATCGTGGCCGTAAGATCAACCAGTTGCTGATCCAGCCTCAATACAGTCCTATGCCTGTAGGTGAGCAGATTGCTATTTTATACTCTGGAGTACATGGACTGTTACATGATGTCCCCGTGGATAAGGTCCGCAACTGTGAGAGTCAGTTCCTTGATGCCATGCGTTCACAGCATCAGGATGTCTTGAATACTCTCGGTAGTGGAAAATTGCTTGATGAGGATATAAAGACCATTGAGGAAGTAATGGCTAATGTGGCCGGTCAGTTTAAAGTTAAAGCATAATAGCCCATGCCTTCATTAAAAGAGATAAAAACCCGTATCGCCAGTGTAAAGAGTACTCGTAAGATTACGAGTGCGATGAAGATGGTGGCGTCTTCTAAACTTCATCATGCTCAGGTAGCGATTCAAAATATGCTGCCATACGAGAATTTACTTGAACATATTCTCAAGAGTTTCTTGGTGTCCATGCCTGAACCTGAGAGTGTGTTTCAGAATCAGCGTGAAGTGAAGACGGCTGCGTTGATTGTTTTTAGCTCCAACAATTCTTTGTGTGGAGGCTTTAATGCGAATGTCATCAAAATGATGTGGACGGCCGTGCAGGAATATCAGGCCAAAGGCATCAAGGTACTCATCTATCCTATAGGTCAGAAGGTCGCTGAGGCGGTCAGGAAGTTAGGACTACAATCCATTGGTAATTATCAGGATCTTGTAGATAAACCTAATGCACAGCAATGTGAAAAAATCGGCCGGGATGTTGCACTGAAGTTTCTGAAAGGAGACCTCGATCATGTGGAACTGATCTACCATCACTTTAAGAGTGCGGGCCGTCAGATCCTTACTCGTAAGGTGTTCCTGCCCATAGATCTCTCCACAGAGGCTATTGGCGCAGATAATGATCGTGACCTGTCCTCCAATAAAACCTCTGCCCGGGTACAGGAGTATTTGAGAAAGAAGAGGGAAACGGAACAGAGGGGAAAGATCCAGGTTGCTCAATTGAATGATGATTTCATTATTGAGCCAGACTTGAAAACTGTCCTTCAGTCTTTGGTTCCTAAATTATTGCATTTGATGATCTATACAGCATTGCTGGACAGTCTGGCCAGTGAGCACGCTGCCCGTATGGTAGCCATGCAAACGGCAACAGATAATGCAGATGATATTCTTCATAATCTGAATCTGCAATACAACAAAAGCCGCCAGCAAGCCATTACAAATGAACTGCTGGATATGGAAGGTGGATCAGTCAGAAACTGATACACCTCTAAACATAAGAAACGGGATACCCATTTGGCATCCCGTTTTTTTTTGTTTCCTGATAAACAACTTTATCTCCTCAATTTTGGGTTCTTCCCCTTCTGAAAAGGATAGTTTTCAGATTTTATGACCTGTCATTTCCTTTTTACAGATTTCCTCAATGAAGAACTTATGTATTGAAGGATCGCAGTTCAGTTCCGGGTGGAAGGCTGTCACGAGTTGGTTGCCTTCACGGGCGGCTACGATATGACCTCCGACGGTAGAGAGTATTTCGGTATTTCCACCTACAGATTGGATGTAAGGGGCACGGATAAAAGTCATGGGGATCTTTTCTCCGACATGACGGACCGTGGCTTCAGTATAAAAACTCCCTGTCTGGCGTCCATAGGCATTGCGGCATACCGTAATATCCATGGTGGAAATCCTGTCAAAGTTTTCTCCGCTTACTCTTTTGGCGAGCAGGATCAGTCCTGCGCAAGTGCCGAAGACTGGAAGTCCCTTTTTTATGGAATCACGAACAGGATTCAACAGATTAAGGTCCTGGAGGAGTTTAAGTTGTGTCGTGCTTTCTCCACCGGGAATGATCAGTGCATCTTTCTTTTGCTGCCAGTCAGACAACTGCCTGATTTCAAAAGTTCCAATGCCCAGTTCCTGTAACATCTTTTCGTGTTCTATGAATGCTCCCTGGAGAGCCAAGACTGCAATTCTCATTGGTTATTTTCCTCTTTCCGCCATTAATACAGATATTTCTTCTTCATTGATGCCGACCATAGCTTCGCCGAGGTCCTCGGAAAGTTCGGCCAGTTTTTTCGGATCTTTGTAATTGGTTACGGCCTTGACGATAGCATCTGCCCGCTTGGCAGGATTGCCACTTTTGAAGATACCACTCCCCACGAATACACCTTCTGCGCCAAGTTCCATCATCAGGGCTGCATCAGCAGGAGTGGCAACTCCTCCCGCAGCAAAGTTAACCACTGGCAATTTCTTATGATCATGGACATATTTAACGAGAGAATAGGGGGCCTGCAGATTTTTGGCTGCTTCATAAAGTTCATCTTCCTGCATGGAGGACAGGCGGCGGATTTCACTTTGCATGATTCTGATATGTTTAACTGCCTGAACGACATCTCCTGTACCTGGCTCACCTTTGGTTCTGATCATCGTGGCGCCCTCTGCGATGCGCCGCAGGGCCTCACTCAGGTTTCTTGCACCACATACAAAGGGGACCTCAAATTTAGTTTTGTCTATGTGATAGACATCATCAGCCGGAGAGAGTACTTCACTCTCATCAATATAGTCAATGTCGATAGCCTGCAGGATTTGTGCTTCTGCGATATGACCAATACGGCATTTGGCCATGACGGGGATGGATACGGCTTTCTGAATGCTCTTGATCATTTTTGGATCACTCATGCGGGATACTCCGCCGGCAGCGCGAATGTCAGCGGGAATTCTTTCCAGGGCCATTACGGCACATGCACCGGCATCTTCGGCAATTTTAGCTTGTTCTGGTGTTGTCACGTCCATGATTACACCGCCCTTTAGCATCTGGGCCAGATTGCGGTTTAAAGTTTGTCTGTCTTCTTTCATTTCTCAATTGGATTTTAAATGAATGATATGATAAATGATCCCAGCCCTTTTTGATCCGAATAAAAGTGCAAATGAATTGTTGTTTTTATCCGTTCGGGCTGAAGTTGTACTATTTCAATGCGATTTCCGGTAGGCTACCGGTGTCATACGGGTCTGTTTCTTGAAAAACTTCGTGAAGTGAGCCTGTGAATGGAAATGAAAATCGTAGGCGATTTCCTGAACAGTTTTGCGAGTAGTCTTCAATTCCATTTCGATAGCATCTGTGATGGTTTTATCGATGATGCTTTTGGGAGACTTCCCTGATATTCGATGTGTGACCTGTGCCAGATAACGGCTGCTCACATTGAGGCAGTTGGCGTAGAAGGCAACATCACTGTTTGTATGGAAGTGACGGCTTACAGTATCGATGAATTCATTATATAGGTCTGTACTTCTACTCAGTGGTCCTTTGGCGCGTGATACTTGCAGATTGATGTATTCACGGGCTTCACGGACTGCCTCCTGCTCTGTAAGCCCCCTGCTCAGATAGACCGCAATGGCTGAGGAGAACGCATTGGTCTGTCCGTGCATCTGGTGATCGTCCAGATAGAGGACATGAACATCATGGTCTTCTCCCAGTATCAGCTCCGCCTCGTGTTTACGCAGGATAACTATTGAGCAGAGCGGGAGCAGCAGGTGGCGGATCTGCATGATCACATCATCGGACATGAGTTGGTCACCGTTGCTGGAATAGGCTATAGGATCATAGAGAACATACCGTGGCTTATACTGGATGAGCTCCTCTACGATTGCCTGTAATGTGTTCACATTGCGGATCATGCCTATCTTGACGACATCCGGCTGCATATCATTGATGATCGCCTCCATCTGTCCCTTGACGATCTCTGCCGGAACATCATAGAAGGCCTGGATGCCCAGTGTGTTTTGAACCGTAATGGAAGTGATGGCTGACAAGGCATAACCTCCTAAGGCAGATATGGTCTTGATATCAGCCTGTACACCAGAACCTCCGGTGCTGTCAGAACCTGTGATGGTCAAAATAGTGGTCATTGCCTGTTTTCTGTTCGGTTGCAAAGTAACGGAATTTTGTCAGAATAGCAAAATTCTGTTCCCGTTTTGGCAAAAGAAACGAAACTTTGTATAACAATTTATGAATTTCCAGCAGTTTCTGTTACCTTCTGCACAAGGTGTCTCATAGGGTGTCCTGCCCAGGAGGTATCCTCAGCATATCGGAATCCTAATGAGCGATAGAGCCTTTCTGCCCCTGGATTACCCTGATCTACAAGCAATCCTACCGTACTTATTCCTAATCGGTATGCTTTGGCAGCCGTAGCCTTCAATAAGGCTGTTGCGATGCCTTGATGACGGAAGGGCTCAGCTACACATAGGCTGTCTACATAGAGTTCACCTGCATGGGTCTCTTCTTTCATTTGACTATGGTCTATGTTAAAGACCTTTTTAGCCTTTTGAATAAAAGGTCTGCGGAGGCGTTGAAAATCTGCTCCGTCATAGGATACACAGGCTCCTGCCACCTGCCCGTTACTATCAATAGCTACCAGGGTGTTCCGGTAACTATACAGGGTTTCTTCCTCTGCGACCAACTGGCTGATGAGATAATGAAAATCCTCCAAAGTATGTTCTGGCCCTGCTAAATATTGGCAGCACTCTGCATCCATTGCTTCCATGATCAGAGTTGAAATGGCATCCTTTTCGGTAATCCTGGCTTTCCTGATGTTCATCGTGATCCGATCTGAAGTGATTTGAGAGGTGTGCCACTTAACGTGAAGACAGTTATTCTTCCGTTTTCATAGACGGCAAAGGTTGGGGGATTGCCACCTTTGGGAAAAGTGATGGATCCTGTATTACAGATGATAGGTTGTTCTGGCTGGTCACCTTTTCCCGGTTCTTCCGGGGTGAGCTCCCAGTAGTGGGTGTGGCCGTAAAAGACGGCATCAAAATGTCCTTGGGGGAGATGGCCCTTTTGATAGATATGACCGTGGGTAAGCAATAATTTCTTTCCTTCGTCAACGAGAAGCATATAGGTTTGCTGAATAGGAAAATGAAGCAGCATCTGATCTACTTCAGAGTCACAGTTGCCCCGTACTGCTATGATCTCGTCAGCCATACCGTTGAGAATTTCTGCAATACCTTTGGGATCCAGTCCTTCCGGAATACGGTTGCGGGGACCATAGTTCAAGATGTCTCCCAGAATACAGAGCATGTCAAAATGCTGTTGGTGATAGATTGCCAGGGCTTTTTGTAATGCCGGCAAGGAGCCGTGAATGTCTGATAGGATAAAATATTTCATAGAGTTGTCTTTGTTGAATGAAATTGATGGATTGCAAATATACTGAAAATTCTTCAAATTTGCAATCTGACAGATCTTATTCTGTCCGGGACTTCACATACAAGACAGCGGGGGACAGAAAAAGTGGTAAAGGCTGTTTGAAGCATAAAATCCGGAGAGGGCAGTTGATATGGATTAGTAAATGTCCCAACTGCTGTTTTTCTTGAGTTTTTATTTTGGCTGTCAAAGAAATTCAGTATCTTTGTGAAAGTGAAAGTTCTCGGATATATCTTTAAAACAAAGAAGATGAAAGTATTATTAGTAAATGGCAGTCCTCATCTGAAAGGGTGTACTTGGCGTGCCCTTCATGAGATAGAAGTTACGTTGAATCAGAATGGCATCGAAACAGATATGATCCATGTTGGTCAAAAACCTGTTCAGAGTTGTATCGCCTGTTATAAGTGTAAGTCGACAGGCAGGTGTGTTTTTGATGATGTAGTCAATGAAGTCGCTCCTGAGTTTGAGACATCGGACGGTATAGTAATTGGCACACCTGTTTATTATGCCTCGCCTGCAGGAACGATCAAGTCTTTTCTAGACCGTCTTTTCATGAGTACAAAGTTCAGCAAACGGATGAAAGTTGGTGCGGCTGTCGCTTCTTGCCGTAGGGCAGGGTCTGTTGCCTCCCTTGATATGATCAACAGGTATTTCTCAATAGCCGAGATGCCTGTGGTTTCCAGTCAGTATTGGAACGAGGTTCATGGGAATACCGTTGAGGAAGTGGAACAGGATCTTGAGGGTCTTCAGACCATGCGTGTTCTGGCCAGGAGTATGGCTTTCCTGATGAGAGCTATTTCTGCAGAAAAGATCAAAAACGGACTTCCTGAAACTGAAGTACGGTATCATACAAATTTTATTAAAGAATAAGGGGGGTAAAATATGTATGGTTCAGAATAATAAGGTTGAAAAGGGAAATAGTGCGGATGTCCAGGAACGAAAACGGGAACATGAAATCTATAAGGTGACATGGGCCGGGAGTGGAGTGGATATCTTTCTCTTGATATTCAAATTTGCAGCCGGTATTCTGGGGCATTCTGCTGCGATGATTGCGGATGCGGTCCATTCCCTGGCTGATTTTATTACGGATATTGTAGTTCTGCTTTTTGTCAAACTGAGCAATAAGCCCAAGGATAAAGGCCATGATTATGGTCATGGAAAATATGAAACCCTGGCTACTGCCGTTATCGGTATTGCTCTATTGGGTGTCGGTTTGATGATCTGCTATAATGGAATCACTAAAACGTGGAAAGCCATTAATGGTGTCATTCTCGTACAACCGGGTATTGTAGCCTTTATCGCTGCCCTTGTGAGTGTAGCCATCAAGGAATGGTGCTACCGTTTTACGGCTGCTGCTGGTAAGAAAGTTCATTCGGAAGCGGTGGTGGCCAATGCCTGGCATCATCGCAGTGATGCTTTGTCCTCTGTAGGGACAGCCTTGGGGATCGGCGGGGCTGTCATCTTGGGACAGAAATGGGCTGTCCTGGATCCCATCGCTGCTATTGTGGTCAGCATCTTTATTATCGTGACTTCATGGAAACTAATCAGGCAGTCGGTAGGTGAACTTTTGGACGAGAGCCTCCCGGACAGTATGGAAAATGAAATCGTGGAGATTGCAAAAAGTGAACAGGGGGTAAGTGGTATCCATAACCTGCGGACACGCCGCATCGGTAACCAGATAGCTATAGAAATGCATCTTCGCATGCCGGGCCAACTGACACTTTATGAAGCGCATCAGCATTCTACACATATTGAAGACAGACTCCGCAAGCATTTTGGCGCCGGGACCATCATTACCATTCATCCTGAACCGGTGAAGATCAATGGGAAATATGAGGATCCTGATTTACCCGCCGTCTGTTATCCTGAGAACCATTAAGGGGAGCTGCGCAGATGGTCAACGATCATTTGTCCTTTTCGATAAGGAGGCGCAACATACTCACAACGCCAGGGAGTATTCTGCCTTTAATGTGTTGAATTCCTCAGTTTCCAGTTGTCTTTGGTATAGCTTGAAGGATAAGAGGTCTTATCGACTACTTGTCCGCCTCTTTCTCGGATCCAGGTATCCAGACTTCTCTGGCCTTCTTTCAACACAATAACCCTGGCACCATTTCGCAGATGGTTGTATACCGTGTTTCCTCCGGAGAATCGTCCGTGGGCGAGAAGGACATGGTAATACATCAAGGAGTAGTCATCGTCATGATCATGTCCGCAGAATACGCCCATCACATCACCACATTCTTTCATGGCAGCGAACATACCGGAATTGAGTTTGGGGGCGTAGGCCCTTTCCATTCTTATTCCATACATGACCACTTGTGGATTCGATACGGCTTCATTATATTCCGGTAATGGATAATGCATGAAAGCGATTGCTGGCAGAGGTTTCCCTCTGTTGGCCTTGGTATACCTGGCGCTGGTGCTTCTGTACCAGGATAGTTGGGAAAATGAGAATTCCCGATAACCACCGACATCGGGTATTTTATTAAATGAATGGGTATCAAAACAGTAAATGAGCGCTTCTGTCTGAAGACCGTTTTCTGATTTGACCGGTAAGACATAGTCCAGGGAATTGCCTCTTCTGACGGGTTGTATATCGTATGGCGTTTTCTGCATCATATCATATAAGGTAGTGGCAGATGTTCCTTGTTGGGGATCGTGGTTGCCTAAGATCATACAAAAAGGAGTTTTCTGACTACTGAAAAGGTTGAGCAGACTCTGTAGTGCCGTGTTCCCTGGTCTTGCATAGATAATATCACCTGTGACGATGATCAGGTCAGGTTTTTCCTTTCCTATTACTTCTTTAATACAATCTATTGCCTGCTGGGAAGCTGGGTTAGCGGGTTGATAATGAAGATCGGTAAACTGAACGATCTTAAATTGCCCGTCATGGAACTTGAGACCCTGGGCCTGTATGCTGAGTACGATCAGACAGAGCAGAGAAAAAATGAAACTTGTTTTTTTCAACATATCTTACTCGTTTTCGCTTTTGCAGATTTATGTAGTCTTATAAGGACTTGATAGGTAGTCTGTTCCGGACGTTTTTAATTCGGTACAAAAGTATATAAAAATGATGAGAATAATTCGCTTTTCTCGTTTTTTTCAGTCTGTAGCAGTTGGACCAGATATGTTCACCCCAAATGCTTGGCATTGTTAGCAAGAAATACGCCGATCAGAATCAATCCTCCTCCAAGACAGGCAATTGGTGTTAAAGGCTCGTTGAGGAACAGGGCACTTGCTATTACCGTCGTAATTGGATTTAGATAAATATAATTGGAAGCTTTTAGTGCGCCAATCTTGCCAATAACCCAGTTCCATAACAGAAAACAGATAAAGGAGGCAACGATCCCTAAGAAGAGAAGGTTAACCCATACTTCAGTTTTTCTGAAGTGGTCTAAAGGAAAATTCCAGTGCTGGAAGAGGAATACCGGAAGGATGGTAATAATGCCATAGAAGAACACTTTCCGGGTAATGAATAGGGCTGAATATTTTTGGGATGCCCGTTTCATCACCAGACTATATACAGCCCAGCAGATGGCTGCCGTGAGTGCCAGTAAATCTCCCGACGGACTGAGGTGCAATACAAAGTGTCCATTGAATATGACGGCTCCTACTCCGGCCAAGGCGGTCAGTGAACCGATAATCAGGAGTGAAGATGCTTTGATGCTTTTGATGAAGGTAATCGCCAGACAGGTCGTAATCAATGGTGCCGTGCAGACGATAAAGGCGACATTATTTACATAGGTGAGCCCTACAGCCGTATTTTCGGATAAGAAATACATGGATCCACCGGTAACACCAAGAACCAGCATTGTTAGCTCGTCGGTCCAACTTTCACAGAAAATCTTTTTGGGTGAAATCCACCAGATGCATAGATAAGCCAGCAGGAAGCGGACAATAAAGATTTCCTGCGGCTCTAAACCGTCCCGTAGTAAATATTTGGTGTTTACAAAAGTGCAGCCCCAGCAGGCTACTGTTATTACTGCAACAAGATGGGCAAAAATGATGGAGTTGTCCTTTTTGCTGGTTGGTTCTTTTCCTCCATTTTCTGATTGTCCGGCAACTTTTACAGATTCATTCTCCTCTCTTTCTCCTTGCTTGTTTCTCTCTTTTTCCATCCAGTATTTCCTTATTCGCGGCAAAGTTACGCAAAAAATAGGAAATGAGGAACAATAGACTACTGTATTTTGTCCCTTGAGGAACTCCGGGTTAGCTGAGATCTGAAAAGACAGGAAGGGCTGAAGTCGATGTTTCTATGAAGATAAACTTTAGAAAATATGGGAATATGCCTATAAATGCTTTTAGATTCCCTTGGACCGGTTGACCATAAATACTCCCAGAAGAATGAGTGCACCTCCTGCGAAGGCAATGGGGGTCAATGGTTCTTTGAGGAATAAGGCACTGAAGATAACGGTGGAGATCGGATTCAGATAATTGTAATTGGCGGTTTTCAATGCTCCTATCTTTCTGACAGACCAACTCCACATCAGATAGCAGGCAAAGGAAGCGACCACTCCGAGAAAAAGAAGGTTCAGCCAGATTTCCGGTTTCTCAAAATTTCTCAGTGGAAAACTCCAGTGCTTAAACAGGAATACGGGAAGGATGGTAACCAGTCCGTAAAAGAATATTTTACGAGTGATAAATGTGGCGGAATATCTGTCTGAGGCACGTTTGATGACCAGACTGTAGATTCCCCAACAGAAGGAGGCCAATAGGGCAAGGGCATCTCCTGACGGATTGAGATGGAGTACAAAATGCCCGTTGAAAATAACTATTGCCACTCCTGCCAGAGCAATGGCGGAACCTGTAATGAGTTTCTGTGAAACTTTTACGTTCTTCAGAAAGATAGTTGCAAAGAAGATGGTAAACAGTGGTGCCATACAGATGATAAACGACACATCGTTTACAAAAGTAAGTTGGACGGCTGTGTTTTCTGCCCAGAAATAAAGAGATCCGCCTGTGATCCCTAACAAGAGCATCGTCAGTTCATCTTTCCAGTTGTTGCAGAACAGTTTTCTGGGTGAGATAAACCAGATGCAAAGATAGGCCAGAAGAAAACGGACGAAGAATATTTCATGTGGCTGCATTCCTCCTATCAATAAATATTTGGTGTTTATAAACGTGCCACCCCAGCAGGCAACGGTCAGAATGGCAACGGCATGACCTGTCCATTTTGACTGGTCTTTCGTATGGATAATATGCCGTAAGTTCTGGATCCGTACCATTGTCATCGCAATAGATTTTTGTTGACGCATTTGTTCTTCCTTCTTGCTTTTCATCTCTTTCTTTGCTTTCCTAGGCAAAGATACAAAATAATATCCACATATAACATAAAAATGCAAATAAAATTCATTTCCGAGCCGTTCTGCCCCGGCTAATAAGAGGAGAAATGTGAAATAGTGTACAATAAGTCTTTTTTATTTTGGGAATTTGAGGGATTTCACGTAATTTTGGCTATAAAAAGACAAATATGGATTGTACGTTCAGATTAGCTTCAGCTGCGGACTTGAATGAAATTCTTGTGATCATACGTCAGGCCAAGGCACAGATGATGAGGGAGAATAAGCATCAATGGGATGAGCATTATCCTGCGAGGATACATATAGTGAATGATATTCATTCTCATCAGGGGTATGTGCTTTGCCAGCAAGGTAAGACGATCGCTTATTGTGCTATGGTCTTCAGTGGTGAACCTGTCTATGATACTATTGATGGAAAATGGCTTTCTTCCGGACCCTATGTGGTGCTGCATCGACTGGCTGTTCCGGATGCCATGAAGCATAAGGGTGTCGCTACGGGACTGATGAAACGGGTTGAAGTCTTAGCAAAAGTAAAGGGGGTGCCCAGTTTTAGAATAGACACCAGTGAAGATAACAACTATATGCAGAAAATCTTTCATCAGTTAGGATTTTCTTATTGCGGCAAAATACAATATGTCCAGGGCTCCAGGATGGCTTTTGAAAAAATGCTTTAAAAGGTTTTTATGTATGATATTAATGAATGTTGGAGGCGGTCCGGCTAACATCAGATCCTGTGGTTTTGTCTTGCAGACAGAACAGACCTTTGGTAAGGACAGATCGTAAGAATATTGAAGGTAAGGTGATATGGCATGGAAAAGGAAGTACAGATGTGAAAGGTGTGGCTATGAAGTTGATGTCTATGAAGGGAAAGGTTTTATGGGACAGGAGATAGATATGGTCTCATGCCCGGATTGTCACACCTTGCAACCTTTAGTCGTAGGAGGAATCATTGGTGATGCGGCCCCTTCCTATAATTCTTTGGTGGGCCGGTTGTGCCTGAATTGTGGGTCTGACCGGATCAAGAAATGGGACGGCCATACTTGTCCGAAGTGTGGGGGAGAGATGAAAGAAACCGGTGAGAAAGAGTATTGGACTTAAACCATGAGGATGGTTACTGGCTCATTCCGGGAGTTGGTGAGTAGTCTCATCTGCTTCCTTTTTTTATTCCATGACAATATTCATTGCCGATGATCTTCTGAAATTCCGCCTAAGCATAACTGTGCATTCCTCCCAGAAACAGGTTGACCCCGAAATAGGTCATTAAGAGTACGAGGAAGGCTAGTATCATGTAAGCATGATAAAAGAGTGGTTTATGCAAAATCGTCAGGCCCTTGGAATGCAGGGGAATGGCATAGACCATGAAGGTGATGAGTGCCCAGGTCTCTTTCGGGTCCCAGCTCCAGTAGCTGCCCCAACTGATATTTGCCCAGATGGCGCCTATAAAAGTGCCTGTCCCGAGGGTAACTATGGCTGGGTAAAGGAATATTCGGGAAAGATCCATAAGGGTAACGGGCGGAGATTCTGGTGTGAGGTCGTCGATGGAGGAAGGATGGAGCAGGAATAATATCAAGGTTGTCAGACTACAGATAAAAGTAAGTCCTAACAGTGCGTAGCTCATCATCATCAGACTGACATGAATGCTGAGCAGGGGACTATTCAGAACGGGCATCACTGGTCCTATAGCTGGATCCATCTGACCGATGTGACTCACCAGAAGGGAGAATCCGCTCAGCAGAAAACCGAAAGCAGAGAAAAGGGTTGCCATCCGACGGTTTGATAAGGCAGCAATAAGAGTAATCAGTATACTGAACCAGGACAGGACAAGCATTGTGTCATAGCCATTGGACAGGGGGATCGTCCCGCTGATCATCCAGCGTAAGGCAAGCACAAGGGTTAGGGCTAGCTCTGAGAGAGTGAGGAGCACGGTTGCCGCAGGGGCAATGAAATGCTGTAATTTCATAGAGACTGTGATCTGGACTTTTACGGCCTGCTCCTGCTTTATCGTGTAGGTTACGATGAGGACAAAGAGCAATAGTCCTATCGTGAGATCGGTCGTGGCCAGGATGGTGGTAAGGGGTATACGATTGTATACCAGTTCGGCTTGTACTTTGGTTTGACTCGGTATGGAAGCGCTTCCGTGCCTTTCCTGATATTTTAGTGTTTTATCAAGAATATGGTTGACGTTTCGTATCTGCTTCTGTTTCAGTTGGAGAGAGAGTAAGGGGAGAAGTTCTCTGATAAAGTAACGGTCTTTCTTGGAAACTGCTCTATCCAACTTGCTCACAGGTGAGTACCAGACTATCTGCCCTTGTTCTTCGGAAGGAAAGATGGTCAGAATATTTCCATGTTGGAGCTCCATTATCAGTTGTAACTTTCCGTCCAGATCAGCACAGGCTTTATGGAATCCATCTGCTTGGCCTTGAGCATATTCCTGGATGGTGGGTCCGAGTATGTAGTCGCCGTTTCTGAAGAAGTCATTTACATTTGCATATTCCGGCAGGTCAAAGCGATGGCGTATATCTGTATTCTTGATCCGGATGAACGGTTCTTGATCCCATTCAGAAGAGTAGAATATCCAACTCATCACGACCTGTTCAGCTGTCATGCCTTTATAACTTCTGCTATTATGGAGTTTGTTGGTGAAATCGAGGGCAAAAGTTTGTAAGGGACAGATCCGGTTGTCATAATTGATGAATAACCGCCCGAACTTTTTTGCTGTTTCCTGAGGGATGACGGTAGCAGCCCGTGGAGACTGGATACAGAATGGGCCCATGAGCAGAGCCAGGGTCAGTAAACCGTTACGGACAGACACCTTATGGAGGAGTTGGCGAAAAGTCCCTTTGGGGTCCAGTAATAGCCAGAAAAGACTGAAGAAGAGCAGGGCATAGCCGATGTAGGTAACGGTAATACCATAAGGATCCCTGCTGACACTTAGATAGCTCCCCATATTGTCTGTGTCGTAGCTGGCTTGATAAAAGCGTACACCCTTATACATGAAGATATGATTCATGGATACTTTTGCCGGGATCGTTTTCGCCCCGTCGATAATCTTGAACTTTGTGATGAAATTACTTGGTGCAGTTGTACCTTTATGATATGTGATGTTAAAGTGATCCAGACGCACCGAAAAGGGCAGGTACATGCTTTCTGGTGTACCGTCATCCTTTTGCTCTTCTACGTGGTTTGTGGGTTGGTCACCCCGCAGATACATCATTCCTTTGAATGCAAGGGTATGCGTGAGCATGGCACCGATAAGGATAATTACCATGGAAAGATGGAGAATCAACGTAGAGAGATGACGGGCAGGTGAAAGATGCCGGAAGATATAGAAAAGGCCGGTAATGATGAGCAAGGCCCACAGAAGGATAAACCACCAGGAACCGTAGAAGTACTGGTCTGTGAATGGAGTACCTTCAATGTTTTCCACAAAGGTCGCTGTGGCGAGTGCTACGATGAGCAGGATATATATGGAAATGATAGTTTTCTTGATCATATATTGGAATAATAACGGCTAAAGAAACATTTTGTTGTTCCTTTAGCCTGAAAAATCACATAGTAAATATTAAGCAGATTACATTTATATCGCATTAATGAAAGCAATGACCGCGTCACGATCACTCTTGGGAAGATTATAAAACTTTTTTGCAGCAAAAAAGGCATCACTTTCTTTGCTGTAGGCATGCCACATAATGGCTTCTGTAACATTTCGTGCACGGCAGTCATGCAGGCGACTTCCTTCACCTGTTTCTTGAGTGGACAGTCCTCGTCCCCAAAGAGGAGTAGTACGGCACCATCCTCCGCGGATGTTATTGATCATGTATAGATTGTGTTCAATAAGGTCTGTATAGGGCCAGATAGTCGTGTTACTATAATCCGGCATGCCGTTACCGATAGAACAGAATTTGCGTGATACGGGATCAATCCAACTGTTATCTTTCACAATATTCCATGACGGACGATGGCAACTTGTGCATCCCATCTTATAGAAAAGTTCTTTTCCTCTTTGTATTTCTTTGTTATCCAGATTGCGGGCTTCAGGTACTCCAAGCCCTTTATGCCAGACGGCAAAGTCATAATAATTTTCATCAGTCATTTCTTCCTGACCATTCCAGGGGGAACCGTTGACAAAGTATTTTTCATATAGGGTATGAGTCTCTGCATTGTTCTTGTTGAGGCTCAGCAATTTATTTACCATATAGGAAATGCTGTCTGTGGAACCATCTGCATAATAAGGGTGCAGGAGGGAATTGATGTTCTTGCCTTCCTGCTGTATCGTACTGATAACCTCTGCATCTTCGCTCATGTCTTTAGCCCAGGCGGCTGAACTGTAAAGATAATGACGGTCTGACCGTGTAACATTCGTAATGTTCCACATTGCGTTGGCACCCGGTCCGTCAAGAAGGGCTGCACGGGTTAGACCGTATGTGAATTTCTTGATGCGTTCCGTGCCATCAGCGAGCGTATACCAGGCACTGTTTGCCCAATCATTTGCAGCAGAGTTCCAAATCGAAGGATTCAGTTTGACATATCCATTGGCTGCTTCTTTCTGATATTGTACTTTCATGGAATCATCACTTATCGCATCAAGAAGTCCTGTACCATAAAGTCCAATAGTTGATTCTAAACGTACCTCATAGTTAACAGGTTTGGGATCAGTATGAAATGCCGTTGCATCAATGGTTACATCCGGATAAATCAGTTCGAAGGTCTCGCCGTCAGGGAAGTGAGTGGCAGAAAGTCCTGAAGGCATAGTTCCGGTAACGGTCTTCCAATTGATATGTATTCCACTTTCATCTACCGGTGCCTTAAAGGGACTCATTGCCCTGGTCTGCGGCATGCCTGTGACCTGCCGGACATAACTGTCAGCAGCATATTTTACTCCGTCCGGATCTGTTCCGGCAGTAGGATGATAAATGACAAGCAAATATCCATTCCCCATTTCTGAAGCATTATATCTGGTCTGTCTTTTCCCATGACCGTATTTCGGATGACAGTATTCGCAGCCTGGCCGGACCCATGCCGGTCCCAATCCGGTATAGGGACGGTCAAAAAGGGTAAAGTCATGTTCGAAAAAGGTCTCACCTTTCTTGAAAATTTGATAGAGACCGTAATTGTCTTCAACTATTGGTGCCGGATTACTGTAACAACCTTGTTCATTGCTTGTGGTACCCTTTACACCTCCCGGATACCATTCAGCTGCTGTAAAGTTTCCTACCTGTTCCCCAATATTCTCATTTGGATTTACAGGAGAAATGGAATGATCATCACTGCAACCTGTCAAGACGGTAACTAACAGTTCTAAAAGAAAAAAAGGTTTGTATATCCTCTTAATCATATATGAATTCATTTAACTTATAAAATTACTTATTATTGGACTGGACAAAATCATCAGCCTTATTCAATATGTCAGTTAAGTTCTTGCATGCATCTATGGCTGCTTGTATAGCTGTTTTATTGGCCGGTGCATTGAACGTCAGAACAAACGGAGTTGGGATAGCCTTGATTTTACTTTGGGCATCATCTATGGCGTTTTGGACTTCATTGCCTATAGTGGAATTGTATTTCTTGAAATAACCGGCCATTGAATAATCAGACCGATTGCCTGTCACTCCACCATTCCACACATTGTTAATGCTTTGGATGTTATCCCAGAAGTCAGTCAGTGAATTATAAGAATAGGGTGATTCGATGTAACTTGGATCCTTGCCGGAGAACGGATTGGTTATCTTTGTCAGACCTACTTCATCTGAAATGCCACCACATCCGTTATCGCCGACAAGAATGGCTGAGACAGCATTTTTTACTGAACGGTAAAGAGAACCGATCTGTCCTGCTGCTTTCATGTTTTCACCATAGGTCATACTATTATTGCTCAACATATAAGTGCTCCATCCAAGGCGGTCTTCTATGAATTGGCGATGGTCAGCAGGTGCATCTTTGTTCCAGCAACATTCCAGACGATATACACTGTTACGCAGATCTCCTGCTACAGCCTTCGCAAAAGTCAACTCATAATCTCCTGAGAGTTGTGTGAAATCGAGGCCATTTCGATTCCATGAATCATGACCGTCTGCATTCAGTTCACTGGCTTTACGAGGTTGACCATCACGGAAAAGGATGAATTCGATACCATGAAAGCCCAGGAGTGTCTGCCCAAGATCACCATTGGCTACAACATCTCCGTCATCACCGGAAAGACGTTCTACCATTGATTTGTTGGTGAGTTGTGAATGAAAACCAGACAAGTCAAGGGGCCTTGTGTCTATATGCGGGTCGATGTCATAATCGGATGCTGCTCCGAGCAGGAAGGCTTCACTGCTTTCATAGTATGAACGTGCATTTTTCCAACTCTTACAGGCATTGTCTACCATCTCTTGTGTAACGGCATTTTTCTGTGAAGCGGAGAGAAGGTCGCTTATACTTGAATACAGATCGGTGCTTTCCTTTGCCAGCGAAGAGTAGGTAGGGTTAATAGTGTTGTCAACATAGGATATAAGTACATGTTGAAGATACTGGTCACCCACACTGAGTTGATCTGTTTGATTTTTGTCGCTGTTGTTGTCATTACTGCATCCACAGAATCCGATAGCCATTGCTAAAACAGCTATGGCAAGTAGTGACTTCTTGTAATGTTTCTTCATTTTAATAATTTTTGTTATGTGTATGATATGATTATATCTTTAGGTTTGTAACTGGAACTCTCTTATCAAATGGTGAGGCTTTTTATCCGGTCTTCGGAATTAGAGGAAAAATGCCTCGTATGCTATGCCAATATTGATACTAGGTTCATTGTTGTACGGACTTTTCAAGAGCCGGTGATTGTAATCAGCTTTAATGACAATCTGTGGAACCGGATAATAGTTGATGCCAAAAACAAGATTTTGTTTTTTCGTATATTCTATTTTGGGCTGTCGATGGTCTCTGATGTAAGGGTTGTAATACTCATATCGGCCAAATACATAGAATTTCTGATTATCCTGTCGCATGCTTTCTATTTGGGAGAAAATATCATATCCGGTTTCTATTCCGATAGCTACCGCATTCTTACCTACATACGAACCCTCATACGGTGATGTCTTCGTCTGTCTTCCCGGTAGATAATAAAGATTGTAGGCGTCACTGAGATAACCGTAATCAGCTTGTCCTCGGATAATCCAGTTCCATCTGTCGAATGTGAAATCAAGACTGCCTATAGCTACTGTACCATTATATTTTGAAGCCTGACCATCAGCATCACGGGTATAAGAATTGTCTATGCTTTGCCCGATATAACCACTCCATCCAAGTCGTAAACCGGGAATGGTGGTGTTATCAATACGTGCGGCAAGTGCATACTTATTGGCAACCTTGAATTCAAACGGGTCTTGTGTTCCATTGTGAACCCAACCAGTAGTGTTGAAAAACATGGCATCCAGTCCGGCAAGAAATTGAAGTTCATATTTCCAATGTGGCAGACGGCCCCAGAAGCTGATACCCGTGTCATGCCAAGTTGAGGGGAGTATCGTGTTTTCACCCTCAGGACGATAGACAGTAAAGAAATTAAGGGGTTCATGATGTGAGTTGTTCAGCCCTACCGGAACGACAATATGTCCGGCACGAATATTGAACCTTTTGTTCAGGAATGATTTTTGCAACCAGAATTGTTCAAGTTCTACTTCACCGCCTTTTTCTATTTCTCGTTCCCATTCGCCACCTTCTTCATATTCTTTTTCGAAGGAAGCACCTGTACCTCCATGCTCGAATTCTATTTCAGACCCCATGGTCCATCCCTTTCCGAAATCGTATCCGAGATAAATTACGGCATGAGGTATATCAAAACGTCCATGACTGGGATCATTTTTGTAATTGCCGGGCTTGGAGTAACGGTATACGTTGTCACTATAAAACATACGACTATAGACGGCTTCTCCATATCCGCCCACACTTAAGCGGTTACCTTTGACATGGTTCATTACGCTATCAGCCGCATTGATCTGCGCTCCGGCATTTATCGTGCCACAGAATAACAGCATCGTACTGATTAGGGAAATTGGAATTTTGTTCATTATCTTCTGATTTTCGTTTAATAAGATTTTATAAGATTTGCTTGCAAAATTAAAGATTATTGATTGTTTTTACAATACTTAAAAGTTGGTAAAATCTCTATCCTGATTTTGGGTATATCGCATAGAGCAAGAATCATTATTCTAAGGTATTTCAGCCATTTTAAGTCTGTTTTGGTCGAATCTGAAACCACGGTCATGGCCTTTTTAAAATCTGAAAAAGGTAAATGTTGTAAGTAAATTGGAAAATAAATGACATGTTGTTATTAATTTCCATTTTAAATGTTTACTTTTGCAAGCAAAATTAGAGAAATTTTTAATGCGGGTAATTAATTTTATAAAGAACTGGACCCTTCTTTGTTCCTTGATTGCCGGGACGGTCGTCTATCTGTTGTTTTCAGAAATTCCTTTTCTTGAACCTACAGGTGATTTTGCTGGACCCATATTGATCGAACTGATGCCGTTTATTATCTCAACGATGCTTTATATCACGTTCTGTAAGATGCAGATACATGATCTGAGGCCCCGCACCTGGCACTTCATCTTGCAAGGGATAAGAACAGCTCTCTCCGGACTTACGGTTATTGCTATACAATTTGTCAAAGAACCGGAAATCAAACTCATGCTTGAAGGTGTTTTCATTTGCGTCATTTGTCCTACAGCTGCCGCTGCTCCAGTGATTACAGAAAAACTCGGGGGGAATATTGCATCACTTACCATATTTCTTCTTATTGCTAATGTCGTCACTTCTATTATTATTCCATTATTCTTCCCTCTAGTAGAGAAAGGTGCCGATATTTCGTTTATCGGTGCATTTTTCATGGTGCTAAAAAAGGTAATGATGGTACTTGTCGTTCCTCTTATTCTTGCCTTGCTTACTCGGAAATTCCTTCCCCAGTTGTCCAACTGGCTTAATCATTACAAAAATATAGCTTTTTATTTATGGACGATTAATCTGGCTATAGTGATGGGGTTGACGGCTAGAAATATTATCCATGCGCCTATATCGGGCTGGACGCTGGTTGTTCTTCTTATCATTCCTCTTGTCCTGGCTATCCTGCAATTCAGTATCGGCAAGGCAGTCGGAAAACATTATGGGGACAGTATCGGTGCCGGACAGGCTCTGGGACAGAAAAATACGGTTGTCGGAATTTGGCTCACCATCAAGTTCCTGAATCCTTATGCGAGTTTAGCTCCTTGTGCTTATGTGATCTGGCAGAATATTATCAATGCGGTCCAGATCTGGTATAAACAGAAGCATGGTTACCTGAAATGGTAGGATCTGACAGATAAAAGGAATGAACCTCAGGAGTGAAAAACCGGTTAAAATATTTGGTGGTTTTCTGAGGATTTCCTATATTTGTAGTTGAGAAAGAATCCCCGGTAAGGGCGATTTACTCAATTAACGCCAACCTAATAGGTGATGGCATTCTGATTAAAAAATTAGAAAAAATAAGGCGCGAATGCTTTCGCGCCTTTTGTCTGTCATTTCATGGAAGAAATAAAAAAAATTGTCCTTACGGGAGGACCTTGTGCCGGCAAGACAACGGCTCTGGTAAAAATTATGGAGCATTTCTCAAGTATTGGCTTCAAAGTGTTCACGATTCCTGAAGTGCCTACCATGTTTTCTCAAGGAGGTGTCAATTATCTTACGGATAACAAGACCTTTTTCTATGAAGAAGAGAAGGCTACCCTGGAGACCCAGATGTCCCTGGAAGATAAATTCCTGGATATGGCAAAGGCTTATAGGAAACCCTCCGTGATCGTCTGTGACCGTGGTACGCTGGATATATCTACGTATCTTACTCCTGAGATGTGGAAGAAAATTACGGAGGCTTGCGGGACGGATACGGAAGCTCTACGTAATCGTTATGATGCCGTGCTGCATCTGGTTTCTGCGGCAAATGGAGCGGAGAAGTACTATACGACTGCTAATAATAAGCAGAGGAAAGAGGGCCTGGAACTTGCCAGACAACTGGACAAGAAGATCATTAATGCGTGGACGGGACATCCTCATCTGAGAGTCATCAACAATCATGATAACTTCGAGAACAAGTTAAGGCGTGTTTTAAAGGAAATTTCGGATGTGCTGGCTCTGCCACAGCCGATAGAAAAGGAGAGAAGGTATCAAGTGGAGATTGTCGGTCAACTTCCTGAGTGCATCGAGAGTGAGATCACCCAGACTTATCTGACCGCTGAGCCGGGGTGTGAAATGCGCCTGCGCAGTCGGGTATGGAAGGGCAAACAGGTAAATATCCTGACGACCAAAAAGAGGGTAGCTGATGATGAAAGGATTGAGACGGAACGTACGCTCACCCATAACCTCTATACTTCGCTGCTCAGGCAGGCAGATCCTTACCGGCAAACTATCAAGAAAGTGCGGAAGACTTTCATCTGGAAAGGCCAGTTTTTTGAACTTGATAAATTTATTGAGCCTGTTAATCATCTTATCACCCTGGAAGTGAAAGGGATAGCGGAACGGGAAGATGTCCATTTCCCTCCCTTCGTAAAGGTTATCAAGGATATTACAGGAAATATGACTTATGATAACTATAATATAGCCTTAAGAAAATAAAATGGATGAATCAGCTTGTATAAAACTCTTGCAAAGTCATGGCATCAAACCTACGGCCAACCGTATTGTGATTACGGAAGCCCTGGCGGCCAAAGATAACCATCCCTTATCTCTGAAGGAACTGGAGGAAGCCATTCACACCATTGACAAATCAAATATCTCGCGTGCTTTGACCCTGTTCCGGGAACAGCACTTGGTGCATGTGATAGAGGATGGTGTTGGCAGTATAAAGTATGAACTTTGTATGTGCCGCTGCTGTACAGAGAGCAGAGAGGATGATGATATGCATGTGCATTTTTTCTGTGAGGAATGTCACAGGACCACCTGCCTCTATGATGTACCCCTGCCTCCTGTCCGTCTTCCCGACGGATATGAAGTACATTCGGCCAATTACCTGATAACAGGAATATGTCCGGATTGTCTTCGCAAGAGATTCAGGCATCCTCATGCCTGAAGTATGATCCATACCATTATGCAGTAGTTACCTTCTCAAGCGAAATGCACCATTTCGGTACCCCATTATGCACCATTTTGGTACCCCATTATGGTGCATTTTGATATACCGAAATGGTGCATTTTGGTCCCTTAAAGAACTACCGTGACCGCCTCTGATTCATGGTAAAAGGATTCTTCCAGGTTGAAGTGACAGGGCATTTCATGCGACAACTTCTGTCCCTGCTTTAATCTTATTTCTTCTTTTCTGATTCCTTAATGATACCATGCCGGTAAGCATATAATAATTCTTCCAAGTCATCAATCTGATGGCGCAACTCTATCCTCTTATCTGTGTCAGCTACGAGGAGCCGGTGATTACTCAACTCTACAAGTTGTGTAGTTGACTTGATGTCTGTGCCCCTTCTTATGGCATCTTCCTGACTGGTAAAGGGTTCATGCTGTACCAGTTGGAGACTGCGGCTATGGAACACCAATGTGTAACCGGCAATTCCTGTCTCACTATGGTATGCTTTGGAAAAGCCACCGTCGATGACCAGCAGTTTGCCATTTGCCTTGATCGGATTTTCTCCCTGTGCCGCCTTGACGGGGACATGCCCGTTGATAATGTGCCTGTTGGGGCCCTTTGCACCAAATGAATCCAATATATAGTCAACTACTTTTTCATTGTCTCGCAGTTTAAAGTAGTTGCCCTTTTCTTCATGCCATGTTGCCTGATCAGTGATAAAATAACGTTCAAAAGTAGCCATCTTGCTCTTGTCGAATAGAGGAGAATTAGGCCCCAGCCAGAGGTAGAGAAAAAAGTCAATATCATATTGTCGCTCCTCCGGATCCGTATCGGTTTGAAATGCATTACGTACCATAATCTCGATGTTATGCATCAACTTTGGGCCACTGTAGCGGCGTCCCGGATAGATTTCAACTTCTTTCAAGGTGCCGTCCGTGTTGAGCGGACAGGAGGCGTGGAAAAGCAGATTGTTATTGAAGATGGCATATATGCTGCCATGGGCCAGCATGAGTTGGATATGCCCTTGTAATTTCTCGCTTACGGCAAAAGAACGATGGAGCTTTCGTACCAGGAACTTTTCTTCTTTAGTAAGCTCGTATGGGTTTTTCGGATCAACTGTAGGAAAGTGACATGACGAAAGAGGGTAGGACTTGCCGTCTAACTCGATGGTTCCCTTTTTGTAATCGATCCTGTCCAGCAGGCAACGGTCTTCCATCTTCCATTCAGGGTGAATCTTGTAGAGTTGACTTTCTATCTTAAACTGGATGATCGCAATGGCTTTATGCATCTGAGCGGTAAGCCGCTGGGTACGTTCATCTACATGAGCGATGTCACCGCCAGATTTGGGCAGGAATTCTGTGCAGGGATCATCTTTGTAGGTGGCCATGGCAAAGGTGGCCAGAGGCATGAGATTGATGCCATATCCTTCTTCCAGGGTAGTCAGGTTGGCATATCGTAAAGAGACCCGGATCACTTCACAGATGCAAGCATCGTTTCCTGCGGCTGCTCCGATCCAGAGCATATCATGGTTTCCCCATTGGATGTCCCAGGAATGGTAGTTCTGTAAGGTATCCATAATAATATGTGCTCCCGGTCCCCGATCGTAGATATCACCTAGTATGTGGAGTTGATCGATGGCCAGTCTCTGGATCACTTTGGCAATAGCGATGATAAAGGCATCAGCCCGACCTGTGGAGATGATGGTATCGACAATTACATTTACATATGCCGTCTTGTTCGTATCCTCTGTGTGCTCGTGGAGAAGCTCTTCTATGATATAGGAAAAATCTTCAGGCAATGATTTCCTGACTTTAGAACGGGTATATTTGCTGGATACGTCCCGGCAGACGGCTACGAGTCGATGGAGGGTGATATGATACCAGTCATTAATATCCTTTTCTGTCTGTTTGACCAGCTCCAGTTTTTCTTCGGGATAGTAGATTAAAGTGCACAGGTCGCGTTTATCCTGTTCTCTGAGCGAGTTGCCGAAAAGTTCGTCCACTTTCCTTCGGATATTACCTGATGCATTCTTCAGAACATGCTGGAAGGCTTCATACTCTCCATGTATATCTGCCAGGAAATGCTCCGTACCCTTTGGCAGGTGGAGGATGGCTGCCAGATTGATGATTTCTGTACTCGCCGAGGCGATATTCGGAAAACTCTTTGACAATAAGGTCAGATACCTCATGTCCTTATCAATGTTATAATGCTTCATAGTTTTTGCTTGTGTTTTTGTTTTCATGGAATCATTGGAATTAATATTTGATTTGATCTTTTTCCTAACAGATCTCTATATTGCAGACGTCCCGGAGTTTGTCGGCAGGCGGTCCTTTAGGACTCGTCCTCTTTTTTCTTTTTTTCTTCCTGTGGCCTGCAATATTTCAACATGGTTTTTGTCTTTCGGTCCTCCAGTGACTCCTCCGGCATGAAGCCTTCGGTGAGGCCTGTACGTGAAGTCATGACTTGGAAAACGCGACGGGAGAATTTCTCCATCTTCAACTTCTTGATCTGTTCTGTCAGCAAGTCATCATCATAATCCGTATCGTGAAGAAGGCTCTGCAGAGCATCAAAGTATTCCTGAGGGATATTCTGATGTGGCATCCTTGACTGAATCTGAAGCAGTTGTCTGAGGATAAGGTGCTCCGGACTGTCATTCCCGGTCAGCCGGCGGATCTGCTCTGCTTTGAATTTTTCGTGACGGGATAACACCCTGGCATAGACTTCTTCCATTTTTGACCGCATCTCTTCTTCAGAAAGAAGATGGGTGAGTACCGGGTTAGGAATCCTGTAAAGTTGGAAGTTCCATTTTAATTTTTTCAGATATTGCATTTCGAGTGGGGTGGTTACCAATACGGCATCAGCATATTTTATCATGCTTTTCTGGTAATTCAACCGCTGGAAAAAACGTTTGTGTGCGGGGTGCCGCATGTTCCATGGGGTGATCCCGCCCAGAGGTGAAAAGATATAGGGTATACCCATCTTTCTAGCCTTTCCGGCTAATCGGGATGCCCGATAATCCCATGCCCCTAACAGATGAAGAAGGTCTGCTTCTGACAACTGGTCTGTGTGGTCACATCTGCTGACAGCTGACATATAGTCTCGCCAGATGTCAATCTTTGATATAGACTTATTGATATACAGATAGATCTTCATATTCATTCCTAAATATACAACATTCTATCGGAATAAACAAGAATGATGATAGAATTTTACTTTGAATAACAAATAATGCGGAGGTCTTTACTGCTGCATTCCGCATACAGGATCATTGATCCCGCGACTGATTCTTATAGTTTATGACTGGTAAAATCATACTTGTCACTATTCAGATAGCGGAGTTTATAGTATAGTGACCTCCAGACGAGACTCAGCTCATAGAAGGGCAGCAGGATGGTCGGAATCGTATCGTCAAAAGGGTGGACGGCGGATTGCCCGGTGATCCATCGGGTCATGAGACTAATGATGAAGGCGATGCTCCCCACTCCGAATAAAATCCAGTGACAGGTGATCCCACTCCAGACCATTGAAGCGATGTCGGCCAGCAAACTGACATGAAAGAGCAACTGACTGCAGGCCGACTTTAGTCTTGGGCCTGCAGAGTGCCTGAGTTTCCTTTTGGTAGCACAGTAGCACAGATGCAGATCGCACCATGTTTTCTCCGTGGGGGCTTCTTCAATCAGCCAGCTTTCGGGATCGAGTGTAGTCAATGTACATTCCCCCTTCGCATAGTTGTTGACCATAAAATCAAATTCTCCCCGGATCAGTTCCAGATTATCCCGGAAACCTTCCTTTTCAAGAAACTCGCTTTTACGGAAACAAAGATAAGGCATATTTGTACGATAAGGGGTGCCATGCTTTGCTGCATAGAGGATGGGCAGGGCCGTAAAGATGTGCTCGAACCGCTGATAAGCTGATGCCTGATGGTCAAAGGTAGTGATACCCATGACTAAATTGCTGAAACTTGTCCGGTATTGGGAAGCACTTTTTAGCCACGAACTGGAGTTCGGGTGACAGGTGGGAGTGGTGAGCAGGATCCATTCATATTTGGCAGCTTTGACTCCTAAGGTGATCTGGAGTTTTTTGCGGCTCATATAACGGCTGCTGTCCGGGATCATCGTATAGTAAAGACGGTCCCCAAACTGTTGCTTCAGTTTTTTCAGGACATCTTCCGTATCACTTTCATGTGATTCTGCAACCACAATCACCTGAAAGTCTGAATCATAGTCCTGATAGAGGAATAGAGGTAAGTTACGTTCCAGCGCAGCCTTTTCATCATGAGTTGTGATGACAATACTGACAGGCTGATCACTGTTCTTGTCCGGTATTTCATGACCAGCATCATCCTTTCCTCTCACTGGACGTCCCGGAATCCTTACCCTGAACAGGTAAGGATTTACCAACGAAGTGGCAAAAGTCAACACCAGAAGAATAATTCCGGTGATTATCGTAATTTCATCTATCTCAAACATTGGTGCAAAGATAGCAATATTTTTGTTTGTGAAGAAGAATATCTTAGAAATCTTCTTTCATATAGCTCTTGGGCAGTGGGCGGCAGTTATATTGGCTGGCCATCACTTCTCCGTAAGCCCCAGCACTTCTGATCGCAATGAGATCCCCTCTGTGGCATCTATTCAACTGGATAGACTTGGCGAAGACATCACTGGATTCACAAATCGGACCGACGACATCATAAGGTTGTTCCGGCAGGTCACTGCTTAGATTCTCTATTCTGTGATAAGCATCATAGAGAGCCGGGCGTATGAGGTCGGTCATGCCTGCGTCAACGATAGCAAATTGCTTCGCTACGCCCTGTTTGACATAGAGTATTCTGGTAATGAGTGATCCCATCTGAGCTACCACAGCCCGTCCTAATTCAAAATGCAGGGTTTGCCCCGGACGGAGTTTCAGATATTGGGCATAGGTGTCGAAATAGGCTTTGAAGTTGGGAACGGGGACCTGGTTCGGATGGACATAGTCTACGCCGAGTCCCCCGCCGACGTTAATGTTCTGTATTGGAATATGACGGTCTTCCAGCTGATCCTGGAGATCGTTGATCCGGTGGCATAAAGCCTTGAAGTTTCCCATGTCAAGAATCTGGGAACCGATATGAAAATGAAGGCCGATGAAATGGACATTTTTCATCTTCAGGGCTTCCTCTATGGCAGGGATCATATCCCGCATGGCAATGCCGAATTTGTTTTCCGCCAGTCCTGTAGTAATGTTTGCATGGGTATGGGCATCTATATCAGGATTGATGCGGAAGGCAATCCGGGCGATCTTGCCCTTTTGTGCGGCCAGAGCGTTGATGACTTCCAGCTCCGGAATGCTCTCGACATTAAAAGAAAAAATGTCCTTGTCCAGAGCGAAATTGATTTCCCGGTCGCTTTTTCCCACTCCGGCAAATACGATCTTGGAAGGAAGGAATCCGGTTTCAATGCACCTCTTGATTTCTCCACCACTGACACAATCGGCTCCCAGTCCGGCCTGGCAGATTATTTTCAGTATCTTCGGGTTTGCGTTTGCCTTGACGGCGTAGTGTTCCGTAAAACCTTTATGCTTTGCTTCTTCTGTCTTAATGGCAGAAAGGGTCTTTTTCAGAAGATCGGTATCGTAATAATAAAAAGGTGTATCAACCTTTGTAAATTTATCTATTGGAAATTTTCCTTTCATTATTTCTTCTTGTTAAATAGGGTATCACTTAAACTCTGGAGGGCTTTTTTCTTGTCGCTCTCCCTGATAAGGAAAGAGATGTTGTAATTACTGCCACCGTATGAGATCATCCTGACAGGTATATCTTTCATGGCGTCTGTGGCAAGGGTCTCAAATCCCAGATTACTCCAGTCCAGGTCGCCGACGACACAGATAATACACATATCTTCATCTACCGTAACGGTCCCATATTTCTTCAGTTCAGCAACGATTTCTTCGAGATGCGTAGGGTTGTCAATGCTCATGGAAACTCCCACTTCCGAGGTGGTGATCATATCTATCGGAGTCTGAAAACTTTCGAAGATCTCAAAGACTTTCCTCATAAAACCGGTAGCCAGCAGCATCCGGCTGGACTTGATCTTGATGGCCGTAATATTATCTTTGGCTGCGACAGCCTTGATCTTTCCTCGTACAAGAACATTATCAATGATCGTACCGGGGGCTTTTGAATCCATGGTGTTTTTCAGCCGGACGGGAATGCCTGCATACTTGGCGGGTTGGACACAGGTCGGATGTAAGATCTTTGCCCCGAAATAGGCCAGTTCGGCAGCTTCCTCAAAATTGAGTTGGCTGACAGCATCTGTTTTCTCTACGATACGGGGGTCATTGTTGTGCATGCCATCAATATCTGTCCAGATCTGGATTTCATCAGCCGGCAGGGCTGCTCCGATAAGAGAAGCGGTATAGTCACTGCCGCCCCTCTGGAGGTTGTCAACTTCTCCGTAGGCATTCCTGCAGATGAATCCTTGGGTAACATAGATCTGATAACCTTCGTTTTTCTCCATCAACTCATGGAGTTTTTCCCGGATATACTGCGGGTCCGGTTCTGCGTTCTTGTCCATGCGCATGAAATCGAGGGCATTCAGTAAAACAGCCTTGATCCCGATTTCCTGCAGGTAATTCACCATCATGTTCGTGCTCATGATTTCACCCTGGGCAACGATGTTTTTTGCTTCAAAACTGGTGAACAGATCCTTCGTAAAGGACCGTAAGTAATCAAATCTTCCTTTCAGGAAGGTTCCGGTTGCCTGTCTCATCTCTTTGGTTGAGTAGAGAGCCTGCGTGTGGTCAATGTATTTTTTCTCAAGATGATTGATGACATCATTTGCTCCATCAGGATTTTTTTTATACAGATAATCACTGATTTCTATTAGCGAATTCGTGGTGCCGCTCATCGCAGACAAAACAACGAAAGTAGGATCGCCTGATTCTGTGATTAAAGAGGCTACGGACTTCATGCGGTCAGGTGTTCCGACAGAAGTGCCTCCGAATTTCATTACCTTCATTTTGTTCTATTTTGGTATATGACTCTGTTGTTCGTGTAAACCGGAAAATATGATATTTTAAGTCTCCTGACGATTCTTGGAAATGACCGTCAGAGCAGAAATAAAACTTATGGATAGGAGAGTTTATAAATCTATTCTTCGTTTTTGATGCTCAGGTGATTATACTCCTTCGTCACTTCATTGAACTTACCCTCCTGGCAGCAATACACGATACCTGGATATTGATCCAGCATAGGAATATTATGTGTGCTCATTACTACGGCAGTACCGCTAGCGGTGACATTCTTGAGCAGTCTGACGATATTTGAAGCCGTTTCCGGATCCAGGTTCCCTGTGGGCTCATCTGCGATGATCATCTTCGGTTGGTTGAGAATAGCACGGGCAATGGCTACACGCTGCTGTTCACCTCCGGAAAGTTCATGGGGCATACGATCCTTTTTATCCATCATCTCCACTTCGGTGAGGACTTCATCAATCCTGTCATTAATTTTCTTTTTGTCTTTCCACCCTGTAGCCTTAAGGACAAACTGGAAATTCTTTTTCACGGAACGATCGTGAAGTAACTGAAAGTCCTGAAAGATAATTCCCATCTCCTTTCGCAAGGCCGGAATTTCCTTTCGCTTGAGGACTTTCAGGTCTCGCCCCAGCACCTCTGCTTTATCAGCCTCGTCGGGGTGAAGATCCAGTTCGCAATAGAGGGTCTTTAAAAGAGAACTTTTTCCGGATCCTACTTTACCGATGATATAGACAAATTCTCCCTCATCCACATGGAAGTTGACTTGAGAAAGAATCAGGTTATCTTCTTGGTAGATATTTACATTCTGATAGTCAATTAACATGATAATCCGTATATTTATGATTGTATCCCTTTGTCAGATACTTTTATGTTGGTTACGCTTTCCGATGATAAGTTCCCATTGCCTTGGCCAGCCGCCGGTCCTTATCCCAGTCCGGATTGTGACGCTTGAGCAGTTCTGCTGCCACATCCTCGATGCGAAGTCCCTTGTCTGTGAGCAGTACGATCAGATGATAGACCGTATCCGCAGCTTCATATACTAAATGATCCGTATCCTTGGCAGATGTTGCCTCAATAACTGTTTCCAGTGACTCTTCTCCGAATTTCTGGGCAATTCGGTTTGTCCCTTTCTTGAAGAGGGCGGTCGTGTAACTGCCTTCAGGCATTTCCTTGTGACGCTTTTCGATAAAGTCCTGTAGTTCAGAGAGAAACTCGATAGGGTTATAGTTGTTCTCTTCAGCCCAGCAGGTATCTGTACCCTTATGACAGACCGGTCCTTCTGGATGGACCCTGACCAGTAAGGTATCACTGTCACAGTCTTTCTTGATGCTGACCAGATCAAGGAAATTTCCGGAGGTCTCCCCCTTAGTCCACAAACACTGACGAGAGCGGCTCCAGAAAGTAACCTTATGGAGCTGAAGGGTTTTCTCATACGCTTCCTTGTTCATATAGCCAAGCATCAGCACATTTCTGGTCTTTGCATCCTGTATGATAGCGGGAACAAGTCCGTTCATTTTTTCAAAATCGATTTCCATATTTATTGTTTTTTGATCTTATTTGAACTCTGGAGAATACCTCACATTGATTCCTTCTTTCCATAGATACTTCTTCAGGTCAGGGATCCTGATCTGTCCAAAGTGAAACACACTGGCTGCCAAGGCTGCATCTGCCTTGCCCTTGGTGAAGGCATCCCGGAAATCTTCCATAGTTCCTGCGCCTCCACTGGCAATGACCGGTATGCTCACTTCTTCAGCCAGACGGGCAAGAGCTTCGTTGGCAAATCCGTTTTGAACCCCGTCATTGTCCATGCTGGTGAAAAGGATTTCTCCGGCACCACGGTCCGCAGCTTCCCTGGCCCAGTCATACAGTCCGAGTTCCACTCGCTGGCGTCCGCCTTTCACATAGCAATGCCACCCATCCGGATCCTGCCTGGCATCGATGGCACAGACGCAAACCTGAGCCCCATAATGACGGGCAATTTCATTGATCAGCCCTGGATTGCGGATGGCTGCACTATTGATGCTGATCTTATCTGCTCCTGCCTGGAGGAGACGGTCTACGTCAGCTAATTCGGTGATTCCTCCCCCTACGGTAAAGGGGATATTGATTTCGGCAGCTACCCGTGAAACCATATTTGTAAAGGTCTTGCGACCTTCAACACTGGCTGTAATATCGAGGAAGACCAATTCATCGGCACCGGCTGCACTATAGATTTTTGCCAGTTCCACCGGGTCACCGGCATGCCGTAGATTCACGAAATTCGTCCCTTTTACGGTCTCTCCATTCTTAACGTCCAGACAGGGTATAATCCGTTTTGCTAATCCTCTATTGTTCATATTCTCTGATGATTTGTTTCAGGTCTATGCGGCCTTCATAAATGGATTTTCCGAACACTACTGCCGGGATATGTGCGCCGGCCAGGGCCTCAATGTCCTTCTTTCCGGACACGCCGCCACTGGCAATCAGGTGCAGTTGGGGAAACTCTGCCATGATCTTCTGATAGAGGGACACGTCCGGTCCCTGGAGCATGCCGTCTCTGGAGATAGCTGTGCAAAGGACATTCTTGACGCCGTGATCTACAAATTTTTTGAGAAAAGGAAGCAGGTCTTCTCCTGAATCTTCTTTCCATCCATGAATGGAGATTTTCCCTTTTCTGACATCTGCACCCAGAATGAGGCGGTCGGCACCATATTTACCGAGCCATTTGAAGAATTGTTCCGGATGGGTCACGGCTATACTTCCTATGGTCACCATAGAAGCACCCTGACGGAAGGCTTTTTCTATGTCCTCGTCCGTCTTTATGCCTCCGCCGAAGTCTACTTTCAAATGAGTTGCCGACGTAATGGCGGACAAGGTCTCTTCATTGACGATATGCTGCGATTTGGCACCGTCAAGATCTACGATGTGGAGTCGTCTGAAACCGGTTTTCTCAAACTGCCTTGCAATTTCTTCCGGGTGCTCGGCATAGACTTTTTTCTGCTGATAATCGCCCTGGGTAAGCCGTACACATTGGCCATGAATAAGATCAATGGCAGGAATCAATTCTATATTCATAAGTTGTTTATTCTAACTACCGGTCTGGAAACTGGGATGATCATTTATTCGGAATATTCAGAAAATTTCTAAGGATCTGTTCTCCTGTGGGACCACTCTTTTCCGGATGAAACTGGCAGGCGAAGAAATTCTTTTTGTGCAGGGAAGCACTGTAAGTCTGGATATAGTCCGTCGTGGCGATCGTCCATGGACATTCCGGGACATAAAAACTGTGGACAAAATACACGTATGGATGTGTGCCGATCCCTGCCAGTAAAGGGGAGGGCAGGATACCCTCTTCTGACTGGTCCGCTTTCATGCTGAGTTCATTCCATCCCATGGCCGGGACCTTGTCTTCATGCCGTTTGGGTTGAAAGCGTTTCACGACGGTATCAAAGATTCCGATACAATCCGTATTGCCTTCTTCGGAATGCGTGCACAGGAGCTGCATCCCTACGCAAATGCCCAGGACGGGTTGCTTTAAGTCCGCGATAACCTGATCCAGTTGATGCGCTTTCAGATAGTCCATGGCCTCACGTGCATTACCCTGTCCCGGAAAGAGTACACGGTCGGCCCTTTGCAGGAGTTCCGGGTCATCCGTGAGTGTGGGTTCTATCCCAAGGCGTTTGATGGCGTGAACGATGGAATAGATGTTTCCTGCATTATATTTTACGATAGCTACTTCCATTATAATTATTCAATGATTCGTGTTTCGTTCCCCTTAAATATGTTCCTTTCTGCCGATGACATGTCTGCGGGGTCAGCTGAAGATAATGGTCTTATTATGATAGGTGAGGATCTTATGCTCGATCTGCTTGGTTACTGCCCTGCTCAGGACAATTTTTTCCAGGTCTTTGCCCTTGAGGGCCATGCTCTCAGGAGTGTCCTTATGGGAGACCCTTACTACATCCTGTTCGATAATCGGTCCTGCATCCAGTTCTGCCGTTACATAGTGACTGGTGGCCCCGATGATTTTCACTCCTCGTTCCCATGCCTGATAGTAGGGGCGTGCACCGACAAAAGCCGGGAGGAAGGAGTGATGGATATTGATGATCCGGTTAGGATATGACTTGATCATTTCATCGGAAATGATCTGCATATAGCGGGCCAGGACGATAAAGGATACCCTTTCTTTCTTCAGCAATTCCATCTCGGCTTTTTCTACTTCATCCTTATTGGAATGGTCTTTCTTGATGGACCAGACGTAGTAGGGAATCTGAAACTGCTCTGCCACATAACGCAAATCTTCATGATTACTGACAATACAGGGGATGTCCACTTTCCATTCTCCTGCTTTGTAGCGGGCCAGCAGGTCATATAGGCAATGACTCATCCTGCTGACGAAAATGGCCATCCGTGGCTTTTCGTCACTGAAATACAGATGGAATTCCATCTGGTATCTCTGGGCATAGAGCGTGTCAAAATAGTCGTGAAGCTTTTCCCGTGGGATGAGGAAGTGGGCCAGATCCCATTCCAGACGCATAAAGAACATTCCATCTCCGTAATCTACATACTGATCAAGATGAACGATATTTCCTTGATTATCTGTGATAAATTTTGTTACCTCTGAGATGATGCCTTGTGTATCAGGGCAATGGAGCAATAAGATAGCTGTGGGCTTTGAGATCTTGTTCATTTTTTATTTTTTTGGAACCGCCAAATGGGTACGGAATTCTTTATGTTCAAGAAGCAAAGTTACTAAAAACTTTCTTATCTAAAGAAAAAAAATTTGATTTTTAAAAGAATGAAAGCTATATTTTTAGGGTCTGAGGGAATAGAGGTTTAGCCGCGGGGCTGATAGTATGGAAAATGAATCCTTTATCCGTTATATATTCATTTCGAGCATCCTTTTTCTTTAAGGTCATGGTCAGCAGTAAGCAGGATAATAGAAGTCGCACCGATGGTGAAAAGACTTTCATCTGTCAGGACCCGCCGTTCCCGTTCACCAAGGATTTCATTATCTACGAAGGTGCCGGTATTGCTGGGACCATCCCTTAAGGTGTATTTTAATTTTCCTTTCTTGTCCTCCGTCACGTTCAGGATGCAATGGGTCATATCAATACTGGGATCCGAAGTCTCAATGGGACAGTTGATGGGATTTCCTTTCATATAGCGTCCAATGACGTTGTCCCCTTTCTGTAACGGGATCACCTGTTTATAATGGAAGACATTTTCGATCACGATCAGGGAACCGTAATTTTCTTTCCGGGCATCCTTGCCGGAGAGAGGATCCTGCCCGTGGTGAATTCTGGATATTCCCAGACGGATGCCGAATTGTTTTCCACAATGTGGACAGGCAAATATTAATTTCTCACCGTCTTGATATTTCTTTTCATCGAAAATGATGAACTGCCCGCATCTAGGGCATCGTACTCGCTTCATTTCCTATTCTCCATTGTCAGCCGTTTCCGAAACTTCATCTCTTGTCTTCAATATCCAGCCATCAGAAAAAGCCTTTAAACTTTTCATCCTGTTCAAGGCATGGCGAGCTTCCTGCTCGTCAGAATATCTCCCGTATATTACCTTGTTGCTCAATCCTTTATGGAAATAGACTCTTGCTTTACTGTATCCCTTCTTGTGAAGTCGTCTCACATAGTCTTTCGCATTGCTCACGGTAACTTTGCTGGCGAGCACGATGCTGTAATAGGGTAATGGAATGGTCTTTTTCCCCTGAATACGGTTTTGTGACTTTTCAGGAGTCTTATTCCGAGGCTGAATGATGTCCTTTTTGGTAAGATTCAGAGTCGCTCCTCTGGTTACTTCTCCAGGCATGATTCTCGTCAGGAACCCGGCATCCATATTGCTTTTCAGGGTATGGGTATCCTGGCTTGATCCGAGTGGGGTGGAGTTCAGGAGAAACAGGACGATTGCAATACACGCTGCGGCCACATTACGCAAGAGGCTGACCTTGATACTGATGGTCTGTGGCTTATGCTGAAGGGGATGATCTGTGGACGCCTCGGCTTTCCCCACGGGATCAGCTTTTTCAGGTTCCGCCGGACGAATGGGGACGACATGCCCTTCTTGCGGGATCCCAATTTCCTGGAATGTGCTTTCCTGCTTTGCCACTGGCAGCGGCTTCATTTCAAATCCGCCTAATCCGTACAGATTAGGGGTCAGCAGTCCTGCTTCGCAAGGCTCAAAAGTATAGTTACCGTCCTCGTTCAAAGAGAGGGTACCGATGTTGTTCAACTCATATTTTCCGTTGTCGGCCAGGTCTTGCTTGAGCTCACATACTTCATTCTCTATGCGGGTGAGGGCTTCCGGATAACTTATATCGTATGCGTCTACATAGGACTGAGCCAAGAAAGAATCGTTGAGCGTGAGTTGAGGATTGAATCCAATCGTCCGTAACGGAGGGAGAAAGGTATCATCACTCTCGTCATATCTTGCGTCTACATGGTGTGCAACAAATCCTCCAAAACCGGGAACGATCACACAATCATTGTTGAGGAGCAGAATTTCTATATGTTTTTGCAGTTCAATCACGATTGCAAAATTAACTCTTTTTCATGAATCGTGCAAATTAAAATGGACATTTAGTCAAAAAAAAGAAGATTGTTTTCTTCAGGTCATTAGAAAATGCTATCTTTGCATGAATAAATAGTTTTGCTAAAATTATGGAATACAAAGAAACGGAGATTAAAGGCGTCTGGATTCTGGATCCGAAAGTCTTCAAGGACGACAGAGGTTATTTCTTTGAGGTATGGAAACAGGCTGACTTTGACCAGCATATCGGCCGTCATGTGGAATTCATCCAGGACAACGAATCGAAATCCAGTTACGGTGTCCTCCGTGGTCTCCACTATCAGAAGGGAAAGTATTCCCAGGCTAAGTTAGTGCGGGTGATCAAGGGCAGGGTGCTGGATGTTGCCGTGGATATTCGGAAGAGCAGTCCTACTTTTGGCAAGCATGTGATGGTGGAACTGAGCGGAGACAACAAGCGCCAGTTTTTCATCCCCCGGGGATTTGCTCATGGTTTTCTCGTGTTGAGCGATGAAGCGGTGTTTACTTATAAAGTGGATAATATCTATGCTCCTCAGAGTGAAGCCAGCATCTGCTGGAATGATCCCGAGGTAGGTATTCAGTGGCCCATTGACCCGGAGAAGGTGTTGACGTCTGAAAAGGATCTGGCTGCGTGTTCGCTGAAAAATGCAGAACTGTTTGAATAGTTGGTGTATCGGTGGCCAATCAGACTTTTACTTTCATAATAGATTAGGATCGTGAATATAGCCATTATAGGAACAGGGTATGTTGGCCTGGTATCTGGAACCTGTTTTGCTGATACCGGAGCCAATGTGACGTGCGTTGATACCAATGCCGCTAAAATAGAACGCCTTCAGAAGGGTGACATTCCTATTTACGAACCCGGACTGGATGAATTGGTGGTGAAAAACGTCAAGGCGGGAAGGATGAAGTTTACGACTTCTTTGCCGGATATTCTCAATGACCAGCAAATCGTGTTCTCTGCTGTGGGCACGCCGCCTGACGAAGATGGCAGCGCTGACTTGAAATATGTCCTTCAGGTGGCTAAGACCATCGGAGAAAATCTTAACCATTATATGGTCATTGTCACGAAGAGCACCGTTCCTGTTGGTACGGCCGGAAAGGTCCGGCAGACCATCCAGGCCGAACTGGACCGGAGGGGAGTGGATGTGGACTTTGATGTGGCCAGTAATCCTGAGTTCTTGAAGGAGGGTAGTGCGGTAAAGGATTTCATGAGTCCGGACCGCGTGGTGATCGGAGTAGAAAGTGAGAAGGCCAGGAAACTCCTGACCAAGCTCTATAAACCCTTCATGATGAATCATTTCCGGATTATTTTCATGAATATTCCGTCGGCTGAAATGACCAAATATGCAGCTAATTCGATGCTGGCTACCCGTATTTCCTTCATGAATGATATTGCGAATCTTTGTGAACGGGTAGGAGCGGATGTCAACATGGTCCGTGCAGGGATAGGAAGTGATACACGCATAGGACGGAAATTTCTCTATGCGGGCTGCGGCTATGGGGGCAGTTGCTTCCCTAAGGATGTCAAGGCTTTGATCAAGACGGCGGAAGACAACGGTTACAGTATGAATGTGTTGAAAGCCGTTGAGGGGGTGAATGCTTCGCAGAAGAGACTGTTGTTTGAAAAACTCACGGAGGCTTACCACGGCCAGTCTCTTGAAGGAAAGACGATTGCTCTCTGGGGGTTGAGTTTCAAACCTGAAACGGATGATATGCGGGAATCAACGGCCCTCGTTCTCATTGATCTTCTTTTGAAGGCGGGATGCTTTTTAAGCGTTTTTGATCCCGTAGCGATGGAGGAATGCAAGAGGAGGATGAAACGGAAGGCGGAGAAGGAAAACTCAAAACTTCCTTTGTCCCGTATTCAATATTGTAAGGATATGTATGATGCTGTGCGGGGGGCTGATGCCCTTCTCCTGCTTACGGAATGGAAAGAATTCCGTTTGCCCAGATGGGATGCGGTGGCCCGCAGCATGCGACATAGATTGGTTCTGGATGGAAGGAATATTTATGATGCCGATGACCTCCATCAGATGGGTTTCGAATATCATTGTATAGGAAAGTAATGCGAAAAACAGTTTATATTATCTTAGCTTGTGTTCTGGTCCTGACAGGTTGCAGACACAGAAATGTAAATGGAACTGTTCCACAGGAAGACCTTCAGGCAAAGAAAATGCTTCAAGGAATATGGGTGGACGAAGATGATGAAGAGGATGTCGCCTTCCGGGCTAAAGGGGGACACGATCTACTATCCTGATTCAACGAGTCAACCGGCATATTTCAAGATCATTAAGGACACTTTCTATCTTGAGGGAAGTGAGACCGTGAAATATCCGATCGTCAGACAGTCTCCACATGTTTTCCAATTTAAAAACCAGAATGGGGATCTGGTGAAATTAATCAAGAGTGAGGATCCTTCTGATATTGATAACTTCCAGCAGAAACGGGTGGTGGCACTGAACCAGAACAAACTTGTCAAGCGTGACACGGTCCTGATGTACCATAACCAGCGCTATCATAGTTATATACAGGTCAACCCGACCACTTATAAGGTGATCAAGCCTACCTACAACGATGATGGCGTAGAGGTAGACAATGTCTATTATGACAATATTGTCTATGTCTCTCTTTATCAGGGGGCGACGAAAGTCTTTTCCCGTGATTTCCATAAGCAGGATTTCAAGCGGCAGATTCCTGGACCTTTCCTCCGTCAGGGAATCCTGAGTGATATTGTCTTTCAAAAAATTGACCAGGAAGGGGTCACTTATACGGCGGTCATCGCTTCTCCGGATAGTGATAGCAGCTATGAGGTGAATATTATCATTTCTTTTAGAGGCCAGATGCGTCTGGAGATTCAATAAAAAAGAGGAATACACGGCAGGATCCGGTGCATTCCTCTGATTGATTCCTAATACCTTGCGTACTGTCCCGCCTTTTGCCAAAAGCAAAAGGGGATCAGGCTCCACAGAAAAACAAGACAATGATTTCGGCAGTGAGAATCCTTAAAAACATGCTGAGTGGATATACGGTAGAATAGCTCACTGCAGGAGTTTCCTTTGAACAGACTGAACTGGCGTATGCCAGAGCAGGTGGATCCGTACAAGTACCAGCAATCATACCCATTATGGTATAATAGTTAAAGTGATACTTTAATCGCGCGATCACTCCGATGACCAGGATAGGGATGACGGTGATCAGGAACCCCGTATAGACATATTTCAGTCCGTTGCCCTGTACTACTGTATACCAGAAGCCCGATCCGGCCTTGATACCTACACTGGCCAGAAACAGCACCAGTCCGATTTCCCGCAGCATCATATTGGCAGACGTGGTCGTATAGGTTACCAGTTTGAACTTATACCCATAGCGGCCGATCAATATGGCTATGATCAGCGGGCCTCCTGCAATTCCGAGTTTCAGGGGAGCTGGCATACCCGGAATGGCTACGGGAATGCTTCCCAAGAGGATACCAAGGATGATTCCTATAAAAATGGTAGCGATATTCGGCGCATCGAGGCGCTTTACCGAGTTGCCCATCATGTCTGTTACCTGATTGACATTATCTTCATGTCCGACGACCATCACCCGGTCACCTACCAGAAAACGGTAATCACGGGATGCAAACAGGTCTATTCCCTGGCGTGTGATGCGTGTGACATTGACGCCATAGACACTTGAGAAGTGCATCTTGCCTAGTTCTTTACCGTTCATGGCTGGATTGGTCACGATAATACGTCTGGAGATCATCGGCTGTTTTTGCTCCTCTTCATGCCATTCTGGCTGGATTTCCGGACCGATAAAGGCCTTGACGGCATTTACGTCGGCTTCTGCACAGACAATATGGATTTCATCACCTGACTGGAAAACGGTATCACGCTTAGGTGCCTCCAGTGTGCCCTCATGCATGATACTGGTGCAGACGATGTCGCGTTTTAAGAACTGAGAGATTTCATGCAGGCTTTTTCCGGCTATGTAAGCATTCTGGACCTTCAGGTACATCGGATGCGGTTTTGATTCCGGATTTTCCTTTTCGCTTGCATTTAGTTTTTCGTCTTCCTCCTTCAGATTAATGCGGCAGATATATTTGATGGCAATGGTAGCCCCGATCATGCCCAGCACTCCAAGAGGATAGGCACAGGCGTAACTGTTTGCAATATCAAAGTTGTTTCCGTTCGGAAACACGCTCTGCAAGGCTTCTTTGGCAGCTCCCAGGGCAGGCGTATTGGTTACGGCGCCGAACAGAGTGCCTACCATCATAGGGAGGTTCTTCGGATCTTTTGTGTTAAAAAACAGGTAATAGCATGCGAACATCACTAAGATGTTCAAAAGAATCATCATGCTGGAGAGAATGTTCAAGGTGATCCCTCCCTTTTTGAAACTCTCGAAAAATCCCGGGCCAACCTGCAGACCGATGCAGAATACAAATAAAATCAGACCGAAATCTCTTACAAAGTCCAGAATATCCGTCGGTGCGGTAAAACCGATATGGCCGGCGATGATACCTGTAAAGAGCACAAAGGTGACCCCTAATGAGATTCCGCCGATCTTGATTTTTCCCAGACTGATCCCTGTTGCGATGACAATGGAGAAGAGCAGGGCTATATGTGCGACGGAGTTTTGTGTAGTGAATAAACTGATAAACCAATCCATAATATAAAAAAAGAGATGAACACCGGATTTGCAAGAAGCACCTTGTGTCCCGTATTCATCTCTTTGATGTGTTTGTTATTAGATGACTGATGATAATTAATTATTCGTTGATCGCTGCGATAGCCGGCAGGGTCTTACCTTCAATGGCCTCCAGGAGGGCACCGCCACCGGTGGAGATATAAGACACCTGGTCTGCCAGGCCGAATTTGTGAATGCAGGCTACGGAATCACCGCCTCCGATGAGGGAGAAAGCTCCTGCCTTGGTAGCCTTGGCGATAGCCTCAGCGATAGCTTTGGAGCCACCGGTAAAATTATCAAATTCAAACACTCCGGCAGGACCATTCCACAGGATCGTCTTGCTGCCTTCAATGGCCTTGGCAAATGCCTTGCGGCTTTCAGGGCCGGCATCCAGACCTTCCCATCCATCGGGAATAGCACCTGAAGCGGTGATCTTGGTGTTCGCATCATTGGCAAATTTGTCAGCGATGACCGAATCGGTTCCCAGCACCAGATTCACATGGTTCTCTTTAGCTTTCTTGATGACATCCAGGGCAATGTCTAGTTTGTCATTCTCGCAGATAGAATTGCCGATCTTTCCACCTTGTGCCTTCGCAAAGGTATAGGTCATTCCTCCACAGAGAATCAGGTTGTCCACTTTCGTGAGCAGGTTTTCGATGATCCCGATCTTTGTGGATACCTTAGAGCCACCCATGATGGCGGTAAAGGGACGATTGATGTGATTCAGGATGCTGTCCACGGCCTTGACTTCTTTCTCCATCAGATAGCCGAGCATCTTATGATTCTTGTCATAGAACTGGTCTATGACGGCTGTGGAGGCATGCTTGCGGTGAGCTGTCCCGAAGGCATCCATCACATAGACATCTGCATAGGAGGCGAGTATCTTGGCAAATTCTACCTGACGCTTCTTCATATCAGCCTTTGCAGCATCATATTTGGGATCATTCTTGTCAATGCCTACTGGTTTACCTTCCTCTTCAGGATAGAAACGCAGATTTTCCAGTAACAGGGCCTCGCCACCCTTCAGGGCAGCTGCTTCCTTGCCGGCATGAGCACAATCCGGGGCAAACTTCACCTCTACGCTGAGGGCTTCGGAAACATTCTTTACGATCTGTTTCAAACTCAACTCCGGTTTTACTTTACCTTTGGGCTTGCCCATGTGACTCATCATGATCAGAGCGCCTCCGTCATTGAGAATTTTCTTCAACGTAGGCAGGGCTCCGCGGATACGGGTATCATCTGTAACATGACCGTCTGCATCCAAAGGGACATTGAAGTCAACACGTACGATTGCCTTGTGACCGGCAAAATTGAAATCTTCGATTTTCATTTTAACGTTATTATTTAAGGGTTGATTATTGCACTATTAGCATACAAAGTTAATAAAAAGAACACAGAAACGGGTTGGAAATGGAAGTTTTTAATATTTTTTGCTATTGATTTCCTGAATCTGGTGACTATCTGACCGGAATGCCAACTCTGCTTGACAATTTTTCGCTCAGGAGTCCTCATATTCTGTCGGATCTTCTATTCCGGCTTCTTTCAGCGCTTCTTTACGCTCTCTGCATGTGCCGCATTTCCCGCATTGTTTCTTACCGCCTTTATAGCAACTCCAGGTTTCTGCGTAATTGATGCCCAGTCGTTTGCCGATACGGGCAATGTCGGCCTTGGAAATATCCGTATAAGGAGCTGCGACTCTGATATGGGCAAAGGTACCGGCGACAGTTGCCTGGTCGATGGCTTTGATAAATTCGGGCCGGCAGTCAGGATAAATAGTGTGATCACCGCTGTGATTGGCGATCATGACCCGTTTGAGTCCGTTGCTTTCCGCAATGCCGGTGGCGATAGAAAGCATGATCCCATTGCGGAAGGGTACAACGGTGGACTTCATGTTTTCGGCGTCATAATTGCCTTCTGGTATGGCCTGGTCTCCCTCCAGGAGTGAACTTCTGAAATACCGGTGGATAAAATCGAGGTTAATGGTAATATGCGGAATGTTCAGACGTTTGCAATGCAACTCGGCGAAAGGTATCTCACGGGCATTGTGATTGCTGCCATAGTCGAAACTTACTCCTAAAGCAATTTCATCTTTTTTATCGTATAATAATGTGATGGAGTCCATGCCTCCGCTCACGATAATGACTGCATCTTTCATCCTCTTTATTTTTAAAAGGGCAGACCCACGAATGGAGCTGCCCTTGTCTCTGATCATGATGATCAGTACTCTTATTCTATGACTACGAGAGGATCCTCCTCCCGCACCGTCTGACCGACTTTCACGCAGATCGTCGTTACTTTACCGTCCTTTTCTGCCTCGATGTTGTTCGCCATCTTCATGGCTTCCAGCACGACGAGTGTATCTCCAGCCTTTACCTGTTGGCCTACGGCTACCTGAATGCCGGTGATCGTTCCCGGCAGGGGAGCCTTTACCGCCTTGTTGCTGTCTACTGGTGCTGAGGAGACAGGTTCTGCCCCTGCTTCCGTGGCTGCCGGTTGTCCCAGAACAACTTTCTTCTTTTCAGGCTCGGCCGGCTTTTCCATCTGTACCTTAAAAGAATCTCCGTTCACCGTGACATCAGCCACATTGTTTTCATCAATTTCTCCGATGGTAACCTTATATGCTTTCCCATCGATAGTATATTTGAATTCTTTCATTTCGTAATAGAAATTTGAAGTTTAAAACTTTATCTTGCTGAAGGCTTTGGAGTCATACCCTGAATTCTCGCGTTCCAGAGGGTATGGCGCTTCTTGATGGTAATGATGCCCGGCTCTTTGTCGTGGACATTATTGCCCTCAAATTCATACAGAGCCATCGCAATTGCTGCATATATATTCTGATCCATCATTTGTTCTTTAAAATAAATTTCAGATAAGGATTACATCGGCATGCATCCATGCTTCTTGGCCGGGAGACTCTGACGCTTCGTTGCCAACTGGGCCAGTCCGCGGCAGATGCGGAAACGTGTGTTGCGCGGCTCTATGACATCATCGATATATCCGAACTGGGCTGCCTGGTAAGGATTAGCGAAGGTGTCCGTATATTCCTGTTCTTTCTCCGCAAGGAATGATTTTACATCTTCCCCGGCTGCCTTCTTGGCTTTTGCCTCTTTTCCACAGAGGACAGCCACGGCACCACTTGCTCCCATTACGGCAATTTCTGCCGAAGGCCAGGCAAAGTTCAGATCGGCACGCAACTGTTTGCATCCCATCACGATATGACTTCCGCCGTAAGCTTTACGTAAGGTTACCGTAATCTTGGGTACGGTAGCTTCTCCGTAGGCATAAAGGAGTTGTGCGCCATGCAGGATAACGGCATTGTATTCCTGGCCTGTCCCCGGCAGGAATCCGGGTACATCGACGAGTGATACGATGGGAATATTGAAAGCGTCACAGAAACGGACAAACCGTGCACCCTTGCGGCTGGCATTGACATCCAGGACTCCTGCATAGGCTGCGGGCTGGTTGGCTACAATACCTACACTCTGTCCGTTGAAACGGGCGAAACCGGTGATGATATTCTTTGCAAATTTAGGTTGTACCTCGAAGAACTCCCCTTCATCGGTGATGGCTGCGATGACTTTGTACATGTCGTATGCCTGGTTCGGATCTTCAGGAATGATTTCATTCAGAGCATCCGCTTTCCGGTCAATAGGATCATCACAGTCTGTGCTTGGCGCTTCTTCCGTATTATTGGAAGGAATATAGGAGAGCAAGGTCTTGATCAGTTCCATGCATTCCTCTTCGGTCTTTGCCGTAAAGTGGGTGACACCACTCTTGGAAGCATGTACACTGGCGCCTCCCAGGTGTTCTGCATCAATATCTTCTCCCGTAACCGTCTTGACCACCTTAGGTCCGGTAAGGAACATATAGGATGTCCCTTCAGTCATGATAATAAAATCGGTCAGGGCAGGAGAATATACGGCACCACCGGCGCAAGGGCCCATGATTGCACTGATCTGGGGGATAACCCCGCTGGCAAGGATGTTACGCTCAAAGATCTCTCCGTAGCCGGCTAATGCGGCGATCCCTTCCTGGATGCGGGCACCACCTGAATCATTGATACCGATGACGGGAGCACCCATCTTCATGGCCATATCCATGATCTTGCATATTTTCTGTGACATGGTCTCAGAGAGGGAACCTCCGTGAACTGTAAAGTCTTGAGCATAGAGGTATACCAGACGACCGTCAATGGTTGCAGAGCCGGCTACGACACCGTCACCATAGATCTGTTTCTTTTCCATCCCAAATTGATGACAGCGATGGAGCTTGAACATATCATATTCTTCGAAACTGCCTTCGTCGACCAGCAGGTCAATACGCTCCCGGGCGGTGTATTTTCCTCTTGCGTGTTGCTTGTCAATGGCTTTCTGGCCCCCTCCAAGACGAGCCTGCTCGCGCTTGGCGATCAACTCTTTAATCTTTTCTACTTGTTTGCTCATAATAAGGATTCTATTGTTTTCAATATTATTTCTACCATCCTGGCTGGGTGTATATACACTGCCAACACTAATGGTTTCTTTTCATTAAAGACCGTGCAAAGATAATAATAATTCTTGAAATTCTGAGGATAGGATTTGAAAATCTTACTGATCAGCATGCCTTCAGGTCGTTTTTTACAGAATAAAAGAATCCTTTTTGCACAGATCAATTGAAGTGTGCAAAAATAGACTCTGCTGCCGATCTCTTGTTTGTTGATTTTCTGTTACAGTCGGATAACCTGGCGGACTCCCTTGATCGTCCTCAACTTCCTGATCAGGGAATTTGTTTTTGAGGCATCGCCGATCAAGACTTCGATATTGCCGGAAAACAAACCGTCATGACTGTCTATGTTGATGGATCTCATGGTCAGTTTGTCTTCTTTTGAAATCAAATTAGCAATATTGCTGACGATCCCCAGATCGTCATTGCCGATAATCCGGAGGGTTATCGTATATTGATGGGTCCCCTTTCCGGCCCATTTAGCCTTTACGATACGATAGCCGAAACGCTTCCTGAGCTCCGGTGCATTGGGGCAGTCCATACGGTGAATGGTGATCCCCCCGTTTACCGTGACGAAGCCGAAGATAGGATCACCATAGATGGGGTGGCAGCATTTGGCCAGTTTGTAATCAATGCCTTTCAGGTCCTGGTCAATCGTCAGGACATCCTCTTCATTCATCAAGGCCTCATGGTTAGGATCTTCGAATTCGAATTCCTGAGCACTGCGGGCCTCTTTCTGGTTGTTGACATTGAGATCATGGTCCCTTACTTCCTGATATTTCTCAATAATATCATTAGGGTCCAGACGACCATCTGAGACATCTTTGTAAAAGTCACTGATTTCCTTATATCCTAATTTCTTGATCAGGTGGCCTACCGTACTTTCATCTATGGCTACCTTGCGGTTCTTGAACCGGCGCTCCAGGAGTTCTTTTGCATAGAGACCGTCTTTGACCTGCGTTTCCTTCAGGGCTAATCTGATCTTGGACTTGGCCTTACTCGTGTTCACATAACTCAGCCAGTCCTGTTTGGGCTTCTGGTTGCTCTGTGTCAGCACTTCCACCTGGTCACCCGAATGCAAGGCTTCACGGAAATTGACCACCTTACCGTTGATCCTGGCTCCCACGCAATGATTGCCGATATTGGAATGGATGCGATAGGCTAAATCCAGGACCGTGGAACCCTTGGGGAGTTTCAGCAGATCACCTTTAGGAGTGAAGACATAGACTTCATCTTCATTGAGGTCCATCCTGAACTGGTCCATGAGCTGGAGATTGTCGTTATTCTCCAGGGCAGAGCGGATATTGGCCAGCCATTCATCGATGGCTCCCTCGCTCTTGATGCCCTTGTAGCGCCAGTGTGCAGCCAACCCATGCTCGGCGATCTCGTCCATCCGTTCCGTCCTGATCTGGACTTCCACCCATTTCTTCTCTGGGCCGAGTACGGTGATATGGAGACTTTCATAGCCGTTGGACTTGGGTACGCTCAACCAGTCTCTCAGACGCTTTGGGTTAGGCTGGTACATATCGGTGACGATGGAATAGACTTGCCAGCATTGCATTTTCTCCTGATTGCGCGGGGAGTCAAGGATGATCCGGATGGCAAACAGGTCATAAATACCTTCAAACCCACATTTCTGTTTCTGCATCTTCTGCCAGATGGAATGGATGCTCTTGGTACGGCCCTTGATCCGGAATTGAAGTCCGGCAGCTTCCAGTCTTTCTTTAACCGGTCGTATAAAGCGGTCGATATAGGCATCCCTGGATTTCTTCGTGGCGTTGAGCTTGTCCTTGATCATGTAGTAGGCATCATGATTGAGGTATTTAAGGCTCAGGTCTTCCAGTTCCATCTTCAACCGGTAGAGTCCCAGTTTATGGGCGAGGGGGGCATAGAGATAACTGGCCTCCTCGCTGACTTCCCTGCGGGCTTCCACGGCCTTGGTGTCGCGGATCTGCCGCATCACGTTCACCCGGTCTGCGATCATGATCAGGATGACCCGCATATCTTCGGAAAAAGAAATCAGAAGGTTGCGGAAATTATCACTTTCGATCACGGGGTTCCTTTTATAAAGATCATGGATCCGGGCGAGACCACGGATGATATGTGCTGTGCCGTCGCCATATTGCTCGCTCATCTGCTGGAGCGTATAATAGCCGTTGATCACTCCTTGATAAAGGATGATGGCAAGGACGCCATCCCTTTTCAGGCCGATCTCGTCAACGGCGATCTGTGCGGTCTGTAAAGCGTGCAGGATAGGATTCAGGCCGAAAACATCTCGCTGGAACTGATTGTTTTCGATCCCTTTCTTGATATATTGACGCAATTTCTCCAGGTCATCAGGCTTCATGAAATTCCCGATGGATGCCTCGAGATGATTAATGATATCAATGGCTTCCTTTTTCTCTTCTGGAGTAAAACTGAATCTTTCCTCGTTGTCCATGCGCAGTTTGAGCTAAATTCTATCGCAAAGATAATGTTTTTTATTGAGAAATTTCCGTTTTTCAGAAAAAGTATCTATATTTGTCCTAACTAACCACAAAAGTTAACATCATGTTAGATATTGAAGACTTAAAACAGATATCTGCAAAGGGTATCAGTGTAGAACAAGTCAATCATCAGTTGGATGATATCAAGAACGGTTTCCCTTTCCTCCGTTTGGATTCCGCTGCGGCAGTAGGAAAGGGGATACTGGCACCGAGCCAGGAAGAGGTAGAAACTTATTCCAAGGCATGGGAAGACTATAAGCAAAGAGGCCATCGGATCGTCAAGTTCGTTCCGGCATCTGGTGCGGCCAGCAGGATGTTTAAAAATGTTTTTGCATTTCTCAATGCTGACTATGATGTTCCGACTACTGATTTTGAGAAGACATTTTTTGCAGGGATACATGATTTTGCCTTTTTCGATGTTCTGGATGCGCGATGCGTGAAGAACGAGGGGAAAGGAATAGACCTGTTGATCAAAGATGGCAAGTACAAGGCAATTGCATCCAATCTGCTGAAACCGGAAGGACTTGATTACGGGGAGTTGCCTAAGGGACTGCTCCTTTTCCATAAGTATGCAGACGGACCACGTACGCCGATGGAGGAGCATCTTGTAGAAGCTGCCCTGTATGCAAGCTCTAACGGTGAAGCTCATGTCCATTTCACGGTCAGCCATGATCATCTGCCTCTCTTCGAAGAGAAGGTTGCTGAAAAAGTTGATAAGTATACCAAGAAATACCAGGTGAAGTATGACATTACCTTTTCCGAACAGAAACCGTCGACAGATACCATCGCAGCCAATCCTGACGGCACTCCCTTCCGGAACGATGACGGATCTTTGCTGTTCCGCCCCGGCGGCCATGGTGCCTTGATTGAAAATCTGAACGATATTCAGGCAGATGTCATCTTCATTAAAAATATTGATAATGTCGTTCCGGACCGTTTGAAGGGGGAGACCGTCAAATGGAAGGGCGTATTGGCTGGTGTCCTGGTGACTTTGCAGGAAAGGATATTTGCTTATTTGCGTCTGTTGGACAAGGGTGAATACAACCATAACCAACTTGAAGAGATCATCCGTTTTCTCCAGCGTGACCTGTGCTGCCGTAAACCGGATATCAAGGAACTGGAAGATGCTGAACTTGTCATTTACCTGAAGCAGAAACTGAACCGGCCTATCCGTGTCTGCGGGGTAGTGAAAAATGTGGGGGAACCTGGCGGCGGACCTTTCCTGGCCTATAATCCGGATGGTACCGTCAGCCTCCAGATTCTTGAATCCTCCCAGATCAACCCGGATGATCCGGCTGCCGTCCAGATGTTCCGGCAGGGGACCCATTTTAATCCGGTGGATCTGGTCTGTGCAACGAAAGATAAGAATGGAAAATCATTCCATTTGCCGGACTATGTGGATCCGTCTACCGGTTTTGTAAGTGATAAGAGTAAGAATGGCCATGACTTGAAGGCGTTGGAACTCCCCGGACTATGGAATGGAGCCATGAGTGACTGGAATACGGTTTTTGTCGAGGTTCCTCTGATCACCTTCAATCCGGTGAAAAATGTCAATGACCTTCTTAAAGAGCAACACCAGTAGGGGTGTGCTCTTCTTTCAGGTAAAGAGGGCAGAGTGAGGCGGTTATCCCAGATATTTCGTCAGGATCTTGGCATAACCGCTGTTGCGTATCTTCATAATGCTTTTTTCGCGGATCTGCCTTACCCGCTCGCGGGATAACCCATAGCTCTCGCCAATTTCTTCGAGCCCCTGCTGTGAGCACCCGATACCAAAACTCTTTTTGATAATGGAGATTTCACGTGGCCTGAGGACCTGGTTCAGGATGGAATCAATGTCATAGTTCATGGACTCTTCGTCAGCCCGCTTATCGGTACGGGTATCATCGTCATCGGATGAGAGCATGTCAGCCATCGAGTTGTCATCATCATCGCTGAAGGGGGCGTCAATGCTCATCTCATGATTATCGGCCTTCATGGCCTTGTCTATCTTATCAATATTAATATCCGTCAGTTCTGCCAGTTCATCTGCAGAAGGCTTGCGTTGGTGTTTTTGTTCGAAATTAGAGATCTCTGCATTGATTTTGGAAAGTGCGCCTACTTGATTCAAAGGCAGGCGCACCATCCTGCTCTGTTCGGCCAAAGCCTGCATGATGCTCTGCCGGATCCACCATACAGCGTAGGAGATGAACTTAAAACCTCTGGTCTCATCAAATTTTTCGGCAGCTTTCACCAGCCCTATATTTCCCTCGTCTATGAGATCAGTAAGAGACAACCCCTTATGCTGGTACTGCTTGGCCACGGAGACGACAAAGCGCAAATTCGCACGTACAAGTTTGTCCTTGGCACGTTCTCCTTCCTTGCCCCCTTTCTTGATCTGGCGGGCGAGCTGGGTCTCTTCGTCTACTGAAATCATTGGGATCCGCCCAATTTCTACCAGGTAATTATTCAATGATTCACTAGCACGGTTGGTTATGCTTTTTTGTATTTTCAGTTGTCTCATGTCTTTAGTTTTTTCAAAAGGTTATCGCTGCAAAAAATGTACCAGAACAGCATAAAAAGTAGTTCCTATGGATGCTCATCTCTCTATAAACGCATGATGGTGCAGTTTATTGCAAGAAAAGCAGGGCTTTATACCCATAATTATCGATAATTAACTTAATTCCGCTTTTCATGTTTACGCTTTCATCCTCAGGAGAAGGAACCGTCGGTTATATTCAGAATTTTCTCTGTACTTTCTTTTATTAAGGTCAAAAAAAACACTTGACGGATTCTTTCCCGTCAAGTGTTGTCTGTTTTTATCCCAGGTATTTCATCAGAATCTTCGCATTGCCGCTTTCCCGGATCTTCGCAATGCTTTTTTCCCGGATCTGCCGTACACGCTCCCGCGTCAGTCCGAATTCCTCACCTATTTCTTCGAGGCCACGTTCATGGCATCCTATGCCAAAACAGGCCTTCAGTATTTTCAGTTCGCGGTCTTTCAATACACCATTCAACACCTTGTCCAGGTCTATTTTCATAGATTCATAATCTACCTGGCGGTCTGTCCTGGAATCACTTCCGGAAGCCAGTACGTCAGCCATGGAGTTATCGTCGTCATCTCCGAATGGGGCATCAATGCTCATGTGGTGAGAGTCAGCATTCAGGCTCTGCTCTATCTTGATCTCATCCATGTGCAGGATTTCGGAGAGTTCCTGCACGGAAGGGCGGCGGTTATGCTTCTGGACAAATTTGCTCGTGGCCTGACTGATCTTGCTCACGGCACCTACCTGGTTCAAGGGCAGGCGGACGATCCGGCTTTGCTCGGCAATGGCCTGCATGATGCTCTGGCGAATCCACCATACTGCGTACGAGATGAATTTAAAGCCACGGGTTTCGTCAAATTTTTCAGCAGCTTTGACCAGCCCGATGTTCCCCTCGTCAATAAGGTCAGTCAGGGAAAGTCCCTGATGCTGGTATTGCTTGGCTACGGAGACTACAAACCGCAGGTTCGCGCGGACTAATTTTTCCTTAGCCCGTTCGCCCCCTCTGCCACCTTTCCTGATCTTTTCAGCCAGTTCGATTTCATCATCTACGGTGATCATTGGTTCACGCGCAATTTCAGCCAGGTATTTATCAAGAGCCTCGCTCGAACGATTTGTAATACTTCTGTTGATTTTCAGTTGTCTCATTCCCATTACCTCAAACTATCTTTTTTTTGATATCCTATTGTATATAACTGCATTTCGCCTTACTCTATTCAAAATGCGAATGCAAAATTAGCAAATAAAATCGATACATTTGTCAATATATAAGAAATTCTTCCTTTTCAGTTGCAAACATTGTACACTTTTTACTTTTTTCAAGTTTTCGTTCTTCACTATTTGTTTTTTTACCTACCTTTGCAAGCAAAAGACGAAGAAGAAGTGCATATCGCAATAGCAGGAAATATCGGGAGTGGGAAGACGACCTTGACGAATATGCTGTCCCGTCATTATGGCTGGAAGAAATTGCTGGAGGCGGTGGAGCAGAATCCTTATATCGAGGAGTACTATCAGGATATTCCGCGCTGGTCGTTCAACATGGAAGTGTATTTCCTGAAGCAACGGTTCCGGGATTTACTGAAAATCCGGGATACTGACCAGACGGTGGTCCAGGACCGTACCATTTTTGAAGGGGTCTATGTCTTTGCAGCTAACAATAAGGCGATGGGATTCCTGAATGATACGGATTTCAATACCTATATGGCACTTTTCCAATGTATGATGTCAGTGGTCAAATTACCAGACCTGATGATTTACCTGCGTTCTTCCGTACCCCATCTGGTCAGGAACATCGAGAAAAGGGACCGCAGCTATGAGCGGACCATCACTCTGGATTATCTGACTAATCTGAACCTGCTCTATGAGGATTTTATCTTCCATCATTATAAAGGCCGGACAATGGTCGTGGAAGTTGATGCGATCGACTTTGAGCATCTGCCTCGTGATTTCGGGAAGATTACGGATCGGATTGATGCAGAACTCTATGGTCTGTTCTCCTCTGCACAAAAGCCGGTTCCGCCGGTCCTTTAATTATATTTTCTGTTGAATCAATTTATCTTAACTCTCTGAAAAAATGCATATTGCAGTTGCTGGAAACATAGGCGCAGGAAAGACTACGCTGACGGAAATGCTGGCTAAACGTTATGGGTGGAAAGCTCATTTCGAGCCAGTGAACAATAATCCTTACCTTGAGGAGTATTACAAGGACATGAAGCGCTGGTCCTTTAATATCCAGATTTATTTTCTCAGCAAACGTTTTAAGGACGTTGTTGAAATTTTGAAGAGCAAGGACACGATCATCCAGGACCGAACGATATTTGAAGATGCCCGTATCTTTGCTCCTAACCTCCATGACATGGGGCTGATGAGCGATTGTGATTTTGACAATTATATCGATCTGTTCGATCTGATGGTTTCCTTGGTCCGATTACCGGATTTGCTGATCTATATCCGTTCTTCCGTGCCTACCCTTGTCGACCATATTGAAAGGCGGGGCAGAGAGTACGAAAAGGGAATCCGCATTGATTATCTGAAAGGACTGAATGACCGCTACGAGAAATGGATTGATGGATACAAGGGCAATCTGATGGTGGTTGATGGAGATCGTCTCCGTTTTCAGGAGAATATTGAGGATTTCCGGAAAATTACAGATCGTATAGACAGTGAACTCTATGGTCTGTTCCCGTTGGATAAGGGTGCTTGTCCCATCAGATTTTAAAATTCAAACTTGTTTTCTGTCCTTATCGTTATATCTCCGGCAGGATGATATGCACCATCGGGGCCATCTCAATGTACCATCGGAACTATCTCTATGTACCATTGGGGGCATCTGTATGTACCATTGGGGGCATCTGTATGTACCATTGGGGGCATCCCGGTGTACCATTGAGGCATTTTCTGATCACAATCGTGAAAGTCCGCAGACAGAGATCTTAACATGAATTCAGAAGGTGTTCTTGTGTCGAAAGAGAGGACCGGTGATCAGAAAAGAAAGAAAAATCCTGTGGAATTCAATTATATTGTGTACCTTTGCAAATGACAGTTGGTTCATATACCATTGATCAAAAAGGGAATCAGGTAAAAAACCTGAACAGTCCCGCTGCTGTGTGCAGCCTTTTTTGAGCGGAACATTTCACCACTGGGCATTGCCGGGAAGGTGGTTCCGTGACCAGGCTGCAAGTCAGAAGACCTGCCAGTTGTCTGTTTTCTTGTTCCTTCCGAGGAGAGGGACCAGGACTCATCCGAGTGAATAAAATTTGCGAGATTTCATGAATAGAATTCTCATTACGGCTCTTGCGATGATGGCAGGAGCCAGTGTGTTACCGGCGCAGACCCCGAAAGATACATTACGTTCTCACCTACTTCAGGATGTGGAAGTAAAAGCTGCCTCCATACCATCCCCATTGAAATCCGGTTCGCCGGTACAGGTTATGGACCGTTCTCAGATGGAAAGGATGGGAGTGGCAGATGTGTCTGAAGCCTTAAAGCATTTTGCAGGGGTCCAGGTCCAGGACTACGGAGGAGTAGGAGGGCTGAAGACCGTAAATATCCGGGGACTCGGTGCCCAGCATACCGGCGTATGCTATGACGGCGTCGAAGTAGGCGACTGCCAGTCCGGACAGGTAGACCTCTCCCGTTTTACCCTGGAGAATGTCTCGTGGCTGTATCTGACCATCGGTCAGCAGGATGATATTTACGAGAGTGCCCGGCAATATGCCTCTGCGGGTACCATCAATATCATTACTGATCAGGAAGAACGTTTCAATCCTGTTCATCCCTTTACCGGTTCCGGAACGATAAAGACCGGTTCGTACAGCCTCTTCCAGCCCTCCTTCCTGACTTCCGGATGGATAGGCAGCAAACTCCGTCTTTCGTCCTATTTCAGTGACCAGCATGTCGACGGCAATTACCGTTATCATCTCATGAACGGTACCCATGAAATCGATGAGAAGCGGAACAACAGCAGGGTGGACGCATGGCGGGGAGAGATGAACCTGGCCTGGCTGATCGGCCCTCGCCAAGACCTTCATGTCAAGGTCTATGGGTTCGATTCCAAACGCGGGCTTCCCGGCGGGATCATTTATGACAATACCTATAGTGCCGAGAAGCTCACGGACAAGAACGTGTTCATACAGGCCTTCTATGAGAATCGCTTCTCTGGCCGTTTCAAGATGAAGTCGGCCGCTAAGTGGAATTATTCCTGGATGCGCGATTTCAATGTCCCAGCTTCAGGACCGACAGAGGACCGGTTCCGCCAGAATGAGGTCTATCTCACTTCTACAGGGCTGTATCATTTCACGCGGAGGCTGAGTGGCTCCGTGGCCCAGGACTGCCAGTACAACTATCTGTCTACCACTCTGCGCAATTGCCCTTATCCATCCCGTCACAGTTCTCTGACCGCCACAGCCGTAAAATATGCGACGGACAGGATGACCGCCACGGCCTCCCTTCTCTATACCTATATCCATGAGCAGGTGAGGAAAGGAAATGCAGCTCCGAACCTGCACCGCCTGAGTCTGGCCTTCAGCCTGTCATGGCAACCCTTTGCGGAGGCACTCCGTTTCCGCCTTTCCTATAAGGACATTTTCAGAGCTCCCACGCTGAATGATCTCTATTACCTGCTCATCGGCAATACCCACTTGAGGCCGGAGAAGACAAGGCAGTGGAATCTCGGCGTCACCTGGACACGCCATCTGTCCAGGATCGTCGATCATATCACCTTTACAGCCGATTCCTATTATGGTCTGGTAACGGATAAGATCGTTGCCGTACCGACCATGTTTATCTGGAAAATGACCAATTTGGGAAAGGTGCGCTCCCTGGGAGCAGACGTGACCATGAACGCCAGTCTCATCTGGTGCAAAGGGTGGTCCTCTGATCTTCTGCTGACATACGATTACCTGCATGCCGTGGACAGGACCACCCGCGGAAGTGCCACGTATAATAACCAGATCGCTTATACCCCGCGGAATGCGGGGAGTGCCAGCGTGATGATCCATTCCCCATGGGCTGACTTGACCTATAACCTGGTACTGACGGGCACGAGGTATACAATGAACTACAACGGACCGGAAAACCATCTGCCGAGCATCCTGGACCATAGCCTGTCCCTTTCCAGAAGTTTCCCTCTCCGAAGGCATACCCTGCGCCTGCAATTGGATGTCCTGAACCTTGGGGGAAAGAACTATGAGGTCATCCGGTTTTATCCCATGTCTGGAACCAGTTTCCGCCTGCAGGCAGAATGGAAATTCTAAAAGGGAGTAATGTGATGGTATCATTCTTATCATCAGATCATCAGAACAGAATAATCAATTTTAAGTATAAGGAAAAATGAAGAAGAATGTATGGAAACTGCCCCTGCTTTTAGCGGCGCTTTTGAGTCTGGCAGCTTGTAGCAATGACGATGACACAAAATCAATTACTGATTCCAATGCCACCTCTACCACAAATTATGCCTATATCGTGAACAATGGCAACTGGAATGCGAATGATGGAGCAGTCATGAGCCTCAATATGTCTGACAAATCATGGGTGATGAAGGACATCTACAAGGCCTGCAACGGCAAGGGTATCGGGGATGCCCAGGACCTGGCGATCGCAGATGGCCAACTCTTTGTCACCTCGACCACCGGTGATAAGGTCGAAGTCTTGAAGATGGACGGGGAAATTATCAAGACGGTGCCCATGAAGAACCGGTCTCCACGTTATATCATCGCTGATGGCAACGAGGTGTATTTCACAGCCTATTCCGGTTATGTCTACCGGATGAATGCCAGCAACTATACCGTTGATGACAGTGTGCAGGTGGGGGATCATCCTGAAGCCCTGGCGGTTGCCGACGGTAAGATCTATGTAGCCAATTCCGGCTATGGGACAGGGAACACGGTGAGTGTCATCGATGAAGCTTCTTTCAAGAAGACCAAGGATATACAGGTGGCTCTGGATCCTTATAACCAGATGATCGCCGTGGGCAGCAAAGTGTTCCTGATCAGTGATCTGGACTTTACGGATAATCTGCTCCAGGTCATTGATGTTGCTACCGGCAAGGTGACCTCTCTCACATCCGCTTCCACCATGGCTTACGATCCGCTGTCCTCATCCCTGGTCTGCATCTTTGACGCCTATTCTTCCACAAAGCCGAAGCCGACCTATTTCCGCTATGACCTCTCTACCGGTAAGACAACGAGTCTGTCAGGACTGAGCATCGTCAAGGATCCTGGTCAGGTGAGCGTCGATCCTTCCACGGGTCAGATTTATGTGGTCGATAATGAAAGTTACAGTGCTCCTTGTTCCATTTATGTCTTTGACAGCAACGGTAACAAATTGCGCACGCTGACAAATGTAGGATATGGTACCGAGCAGGTTGTGTTCAATCCGAATGGCAAGGTCAACTAAACTCCTGACGGAATGAAGAATCTGCGATATATCCTTTCCTTTGCTGTCTGTGCCCTCCTTGCTGCCTGTGGAGGTTCCCGCACGGGAGATTCAGGGGCAGGAGGAGACACTATTGCCTTTAAGTATGCCCGGGACATTTCCCTCGTCAGATATGAGGGCTATACTGTGGCTAAGATCAGGAATCCCTGGAAAAACGGGCAATTATTGCATACTTATATCCTCATACCGAAAACAGAGAAGCCGGTCCCTTGTCATCTGCCTCCCGGAGACCAGATCCGCATACCCGTCAGCCGCAGTGTCATCTCGACGACAGCCCATTGCCAACTTCTGGAGTATCTTCATGCCGCGGATGCTATCGCAGGGGTCTGTGACCTGAAATATATCCTTATCCCGGACATTCAGAACCGGGTGAAGAGAGGAAAGATTGCCGATTGTGGCAATAGTATGTCCCCGACGATCGAGAGGATCATCAGTTTGAAACCCCAGGCTCTGTTCCTTTCACCGTTTGATAACAGCGGGGGATATGGCAAGGTCCAGACATTGGGAATTCCCATTGTGGAATGTGCTGACTATATGGAGACCTCTCCCCTTGGCAGGGCCGAATGGATGAAGTTTTACGGTCTGCTTTTCGGTTGTGAGAAAAGGGCTGATTCCCTGTTCCTTGTCGTGAGTCGTACTTATCAATCCCTGGAGCGGAAGGCTGCTGCATTGCCTGTCGGACGATCTATCCTGACGGAGCGCAAGACGGGCAGTGTATGGTATTGCCCCGGCGGGGAAAGTACGGTGGGGCGGATGATTGCAGACGCCCACGGACAGTATGCCTTTGCCCGGGACAAACACAGTGGGAGTCTGTCGCTGTCTTTCGAGCAGGTCCTGGACAAAGCCGGAAATGCTGACGTCTGGGCATTCAAATATGACGGTGCTCAGCCGATGACAAAAGCCCAACTTCTCCAGGAATATCCGGGATATAGAGCATTGAAAGCTTTTCGGACCGGAGAGATCTACGAATGTAACAGTTCGACGGTTCCGTATTTTGAGCAGACGCCTTTCCGGCCCGATTTCCTCTTGAAGGATCTGATCCAGATGCTTCATCCAGGAGTAGATTTGGGAGGATTGCTGTATTATCAGCATCTGAGATAGATTTTCAAGTTATCTGGCGATCAGGACATAGAATAATTTTTCCATTTCAAAAAGAATAGGTACTTTTGTACAATTGTGAGCAGAGGGGTGAAATATTGTATCCTGGCAGGCATCCTCATGTTGATCCTGTTTGTCTTGAATCTGGCTGTCGGAAGCGTGAAGATTCCGATAGGTGATGTTGTGAGAATCCTGTCAGGAAACGGTCAGGAGAATGATACCTGGCGTTTTATCATCATTGACTCCCGGTTGCCGCAAGCCATAACCGCCACTTTAGCCGGTTCTGCTCTTGCCGTGAGCGGCCTGCTTCTGCAGTCGGCCTTTCGAAATCCCCTTGCCGGTCCTGACATCTTCGGGATCAACAGTGGCGCAGGGCTTGCTGTTGCCATTGTCATGCTGCTTATGGGGGGCACGGTCACGGCCGGATCTTACAGCATCTCCGGGTTCATGGCCGTTTTGTCCGGAGCCTTTATCGGGGCAATGGCCGTCACGGGCATCATTTTCTTCTTTTCTACTCTTGTGCATAGTTCCGTGATGCTCCTGATTATCGGCATCATGATCGGTTATCTGTCCAGTTCGGCCATATCCCTGCTCAATTTCTTTGCGTCCGATCAAGGTGTGAAGTCGTATATGGTGTGGGGAATGGGGAATTTCGGAAATGTATCGTTGCAGGATCTGCCGGTGTTTGTGACCGTTACGCTGGCAGGACTCCTCTTTTCCATCCTGCTGATCAAGCCGTTGAACGCCATTCTCCTCGGTGAACAGTATGCCGAGAATCTGGGTATTTCCACACGGAAGGTGCGCAATTGGCTGTTGATCGTTACGGGAATCCTCACTGCTGTCACTACCGCATTCTGTGGTCCGATAGCTTTTATCGGTCTGGCTACACCACATATTGCTCGTTTGATCCTTACGACAGCCAATCACAGGCAATTGCTCCCGGCAACACTCCTGACAGGTTCCATTATAGCGTTATTCTGCAATATGATCTGTTGCTTACCCGGTGATAATGGGATTATTCCACTCAATGCCGTCACTCCTCTGATTGGGGCTCCGGTTATTATCTATGTGATTGCGAAGAAAAGATGAATATCAGAAAATAAGATTATGGTTAAGATTTATACGAAGAAAGGTGATGGCGGACAAACTTCCCTGAGACAGGGATTGCGAGTTTCCAAAGATGATATCCGCATTGAAACCAATGGAGAGATTGACGAACTCAATTCACTCATTGGGGTGGTCACTGCCTTATTGGGTGAAGATCGTGAGCAGAAGGAAGAGTTGCAGGATATCCAGACTCATCTGATGCAGATTATGAGCATTATCGCTATGCCTGCTGGAAATTCTGTCGATGATATTTTCCTAATAAAGGACACGGAGCAACTGGAGCATCAAATCGATGAACTATCGGGTGATAAAAAATTCCATTTTGTACTTCCTGGTGGCACTCTCTTATCGGCTTGTCTGCATCTGGCGCGAAGTAAAACTCGTACCTGCGAACGCCGCCTATGGACACTCAACCGTTCTTATCCGATAGATAAAAGTATCCTGAGATATATGAATCGCTTAAGTGATTATTTCTTCGCATTGGCTTTGTGCATGAAATGAATTTTTAGCAGAATCTCTTTTCAGACCCTCTGGCAAAAGATGCCTTGGCTATCTTGGCAGGAACGTGGATTCCTGAATAATGTGCCATAGGTAATCATTAGAAAAATGGTCTAAGGTTTATATACTTAATAAAGTATAAATTAATGTATATAGATATAAAATAAATATGTCATAATAAATATGTATTTTTATTAGTACTTAATCTATTTGCTCAAAGGAGTAGAAAAATGAATTATATATACGGTGTTAAAGAAAATATATAGTCTAATATTCCATTCTGCTAACCAATACTAAAAGGAGGTGTATTAATGAAATTTTTGAGATAGTTTAAAGGAATAAGTTAGTGAAGAAGTATATCTTTCTTCAGTTTATACATTTATTAACTAATTTAAAGTATTATTATCATGAAGAAATATTTATATTTATTATTTTTTGGCATCATTTTTATGTTCATATCCTGTAGCTCTTCGGATGATCATACGGAAACAATAACTGTAGCATCTTCCAGAGCCACCTATTATGATCCAGAACTTGGAAAGCAAGAACCCTGTTTCTTAATCAAGAAAAAAACAAATGACAGTTGGGATGGATCCATAATCATAGATGACTTCAGCTATGAGCCAGGATTTGAATATACATTGAAAGTCCAACCGACAGGCTTTCGTACTGAATATCAGGGATATGTGTGTCTGAAAGTACTATCCAAAGTACCAAAGAAATCAGACAACCTTCCATCTAATCTGTGGGATAAGTGATCCTGTCTGAGATTAGTTATGATGCGCGTATATTCGTTTCTTGAGTTCAACAAGTTGGGCTCTTGCCCGTTCTCCTGCTTTTTCACCCCGTCGTATCATCTTCCGAATCTTCCGAAGAGAAAAACTGGTCGCGTCAAACTCCTTCAGGTCTGGGTGGATATATACATCACAGTCCTTGACATTCTGGTTATATTTGATCAGGTCAGGGCGTCGTTTCAGCCATTCCAGGAGAAGGCGAAATCCTTTCAGATGATAATTCATGGTTTTCTCTTTTACTTCTTGTTTTTCCTGTGCCAGATCTATAGCTATGACCACATCGGCCCCCATAGTCCGTACCACGTCAACAGGCAGGTTATTCAATGCACCACCGTCAATGAGTTGATAGTTTCCTATCTGCACAGGTTTGTAAATGCCCGGTATAGACATGCTGGCACGCATTGCCTGCGACAGCCGGCCGCAGGTGAGGTCCACCTCTTTCATGGTAGACAAGTCAAAGGCAACGCTACAGAAGGGAATAGGGAGCTTTCGGAAATCCATCGAATCAGGCCGTTGGGTAAGACGGTCAAAGAGGGCGGTCAAACTGTCACCTTTTATTACTCCGAGATTCCGGCCATCTGATTTGTCCTTTTTCCTGCCTACAGGATAACCGAAGAAATAGGTTATACCCTTCCTCTTCCTCAGGATGTCCGTATGATATTCTACATTCCGGTCAGCCAGAAGTGTCTTCCAGTCCCTGGAGCAGAAGAGCGTATCAAGGTCAGCGGAACGATAGCCACAGGCGTAAAGTCCTCCGACGATGGATCCAATACTTGTTCCGGCAATATAATCAATTGGGATTCCCACCTCTTCAATGATCTTCAGCGCTCCCGCTTCAGCAGCCCCCTTGGCGCCCCCGCCCCCGAGGACCAGTCCGACCTTCAGCCTTTCCCTGCCTTCGGGATTCCCCGCGCCGGCGGGAAGAGCGAGCGCAAGGACCATCAGAATGAGAATGAATTTTCTGGTTTTCATCTTTCCTTATTAACTTGACAGTTGCAAAGGTACGATTTTGTCCTATTTTGTTCCTCTGATTTTGCCCTCATATTTGTTAAAGATAGTGAATGAATTCTTCCGATCTCATTCTATTTGCCTATCTTTGTGAATGAGAATAATAAAAATCACTTTATTATGAACGATCAGAAAACCATACAGAAACTCATCAATGATAATCAGGGATATGTCCATTCCCTGGCCCTCAACTATCTGAATCAAGGATTAGATCTGGAAGATCTGGTAGGAGAAGGAAATATGGGGATGATCAAGGCAGCCCAGACCTTTGATTCGAGCAAGTCCAAGCGTTTTGTAAACTATGCGTCAGGATTTATAAAGGGATCTATAGAAAAGGCATTGAAAAGTTATGGGTTAAAAGCTACGAGAAGCCTGGATGAAAAAGTGCCCAGAGGCAGTCAGAGCAGCACGATGAGGCTCCAGCATGTCCTGGAAGACAAGAATACTCCCCGAACGGACGAGCGATTACAGGCAGATGCCGATTCAGACGATGTCAGGAAACTCCTCTCCGTACTGGATGACAGGGAGCGTATTGTCATTCGCAGCCTTTATGGAATAGGAGAGGACCGGCTCACGATGGCGCAGACAGGGGAGAAGAACGGATGGAAACGTGAGCGTGTACGCCAGATCAGGGACAAGGCCTTGAAGAAGTTAAGCAAGGCCTCTGCACTTCTTCCGATACTGTGAATCAGGAGGTGTTCCCGCGATAGAGGATCATGAGAGGTGGAGAACAAAATTTTTTATAGAAATAATCGAATATTCTGTCTTGTTTTTTCTCCATTAAAAAGATTTATACTATCTTTGCGACTGATTTAGATAAGAACATTTTCAAAGATTAATGACTTATGGATAAAGACGAAAAAGAACCTGCAGCCAGCCAAGAGGAAAATAGGAAAGTTGAGCCACATATAACCTATACGGATTACAGTGTAATCCCTTCTTCCGGTATCTATCAATTCATAAAATGCCGTCAGGGCAGTCAATGGGTAGTCTTGAAGGGGTTGAAAGAGCCTTACCGGGATAAGATCCAGGAGCAGAATGTCTTGAAAAAGGAGTTCAGGCTAGCCCAGCACCTGGATCATCCGCATATAGAGAAATATATAGATTTCATTGATCATCCCGATTACGGGAAGTGCATTGTCCTGGAATATGTGGAGGGCAGGTCTTTAAAGGAATATATTGCAGAGCGACATACCCCGGATGAGAAAAAAGAGGTTGTCGAGCAGATTGCGGATGCCCTGAACTATATCCATGGGAAGAATATCGTCCATCGCAACTTGAAACCTTCCAACATATTACTCACGAAAGACAATCAGGTGAAGTTGATTGACTTTCGGGTTTCCTATGCTGATAACCTCTCTGAACCTTCCAGTTCATTAAGGTATGCAGCCCCCGAGCAACGCGACGGGACCATATCCGTGGATGGCAGGACAGACATCTATTCACTGGGAATGATCATGAAGGATCTCGGTCTCTATGCAGAATATCCGGACGTCATTGACAGATGCTGCCGTTTTGGCCGTTCGGAGCGCTATCTGGACATTGACTCTTTCCTCAGGGATTTGAATCATGAGGGAGGAGAGGGGAACTCGAAGAAAAAGAGTGTCCTTCTGATTGTGATCATCATCATAGCCATCATTTTAGTGGCAGTCATACTCTTTTCCAAGAATGGCTCACCCTCCAGTGAAAAGGCTTCTACACCAACCGTGGCTGTAAAGGACACGACAGATACCGTGCCGGCAAGCAAGACAGCTATCTCTGAGCCCAAGGCGGCCAAGGCACCTGCGGATACGACCAGTCAGGCAGCAGCGGGCAACCTGGATGCAGCCATTCAGGCAAAGGTGACGACAGGTCTGGATAAAATCTTCCGCGTTTATTTTGCCCAGAAGCAGAGCGGTAACCTCGACTTGAGGCAGATGCATAAGGATATTAGAAATTACTATAAGAGTTTTCTACGTACCCAGAACGTTCCAGCAGAAGAGCGTCAGGCTTTTGATGCAGCCTTCTCCAACTATGTCAAGCAGAAAACGACATTGCTCAATCAGTAACGGCGTGATTTGGAATGAATAGTTCTGGAACCAAGCTAATTATTCATGATTAAATTCTCAGATGTAACTACGACAGATCAGGCGTTCATCCAACAGTACACGTTGTGGGGGAGACGAAAAAATTGTGATCTGTCGTTTGCTAATATTATCAGCTGGCGTTTTCTTTATGATACCCAGTATGCCATCATTGATGACTATTTGATTTTTCGTTTTCATGCCGGGCGTCATCTGGCCTATATGGCACCCATTCCCAGGCCACAGGCGCAAGGGGATGGAACTTATTTTGTCCCGGAAGGGATCAGATGTCCGGTTTCGGTCATCAAGCAGATGAGGGAGGATTCCATAGCCATGGGCCACCCTTTTCTAATGGTCGGAGTAGGGAGGGATCTGGTTGAATTGCTGGAAGAGGCTTTGCCCGGAGTTTTTGTCTGCTCCCCGCAAAGAGACTTCTTTGACTATATTTATTCCCGTGACAAACTGTCAAAGTTGAGCGGTAAGAAATTACAGAGCAAGCGCAATCATATCAACAAGTTTAAAACCCTTTATCCGGACTATGAGTATCGGCCCTTGACAAAGGATCTCATACCCCAGTGTCTGGAGCTTGAAGCCAGATGGCGGAAAAATATGTATGAGGCCGCAGAGAAGAATTCCGAAGAACTCGAACTCTCTGAGGAATTGCGTTCCATGACCAGGACTTTTCTATATTGGGACCACCTTGCCACTATAGGCGGAACGATTTTTGTAAAGGGACAGTTGGTCGCATTTACTTTTGGGTGTCCCATCAACCAAGATACATTTGATGTCTGTGTGGAAAAGGCTGATGTCAATTATGAAGGCGCTTTCTCTATTATCAACCAGGAATTTGTCAGGCATCTGCCCGATCAGTATCAGTATATCAACCGGGAAGAGGATCTTGGGGATGAAGGACTCAGGCGTTCAAAGCTTTCCTATAAACCGGATCTCCTGCTGGAAAAATATTCCGTTACGGAGAAGCAGCCGTTGGCTCAGTTTGTCGACCAGAACCGGATCAAGAAAGAGACTGAGGAGCTCTGGCGCAAGACCTTCGGTGATCCGGAAGCCTTCATCCGTCTGTATTTTGACCAGGTGTATCAAAGTGAGTACAATATTGTCAGCCAGATAGGCGGGAAAGTAGTGGGAGCACTCCAGACGCTGCCCTATCAGATGCTTTTTCAAGGCAGTATTGTAAAGACAGCTTATATCAGTGGAGTGAGCGTGGACGAAGCCTATCGCAAGCAGAACATCGGCACGAGTCTGATGCAGCAGGCACATGATGCCTTGTACTATGAGGGTGTGATCTTTGCCACCCTGATCCCTGCAGAATCATGGCTCTACGACTGGTATGCTTCCTGCGGATATGTCCACGACATTACTTGTACCCCTCCTCCTGACGGAATCCGGACGATGACTTTTGACGAATTCAACTCCTGGCAGAGATCCAGGAAATGTATCCTGCTTCATGATCAGGCCAACTATCATATCATCCAGGAGGATCTGCGGCGGATGGGGGATGCGCCTCTTCAGCAGCATCCCATTCCTGCTATGATACGGGTGATCAATGCCCGGAAAGCACTCGGCGTCTATGCCCGTCTGCATCCCACGGCTAAGATGAATTTCCGGATCTATAATGATCGTCATGTGAGGATGAACAACCAGTACATACAGGTCGAAAATGGTAAGGCCCAATCCACAGACCACCCTCTGGCAGATGCCAGGGTGATGACCATTAATGAACTTGCGGCCTTTATCTTTGCGGAGGAGTCACCGGAGATGAACCTGATGCTCAACTGACAGATCAATGGAAGGGTCGTTGCCCGTTCTTGTCAGAACGGGTCTCAGGAAAGGGAAAAGAAGATAGGCAAGTCATCCTGTTTGTGGATGCTGCCTATCTTCTTTTTTCGTAAATTCCCACTACAGAATTGATGTAAATCAAGATTTAAGTCGTTTCCGTAAGTAAAACGATGATTACTGATTGTTTTTTCACTTTTCAGCCTATCTTTGCATCTGTGTTTTTCATGGTATTAGATTATTAAGGTTAAAGATTGGTTGTCGTGAGATAACTAATCTTTTTTTTATGCTTAAAACGGAAAGAATAATTTCCTTTTTAGGTTAAAATGGGTTAACGTATGCCCCGAAATCACAAAAAGTTTTTAGTTTTGTAAATGAACATGGAAGAATACTTTCAAAAAATCAAACTTATTTAAAATGGAAAGAGTAAAAACTTTAATTATTGGCAGTGGTCCTGCCGGTTATACAGCAGCTATTTATGCAGGAAGATCCAATTTGTCACCTGTCTTATATTCCGGCCTGCAGCCGGGGGGACAGTTGACGACCACCACTCTTGTAGAAAATTTTCCCGGCTATCCAGATGGGGTAGACGGAAATCAACTGATGATGGACTTGAAAGAACAGGCCTCCAGATTCGGTGCTGAGATCCGTGACGGAAGCATTGCCAAAGTAGATTTCTCCAAGCGTCCTTATCTGTTGACAGATGATGATGGTAAAGAGATTTCAGCAGACACCGTCATTATTGCTACAGGCGCTTCTGCAAAATACCTTGGACTCCCTGATGAGAAAAAATATGCCGGACAAGGGGTCAGTGCATGCGCAACGTGTGACGGCTTTTTTTACCGGAAGAAAATCGTAGCCGTAGTAGGTGGAGGAGATACTGCCTGTGAAGAAGCAATGTACCTCTCCTCGCTGGCTGAAAAAGTATATATTATCGTCCGCAAACCTTATCTCCGGGCAACGGACATCATGCAGGACCGTGTGAAGAAACAGTCGAATATAGAGATTTTGTTTGAAACAAACACACTGGGATTATATGGTGAAAAGGGCGTTGAAGGTGCACATCTGGTCTACAGAAAAGGTGAGACAGATGAACGGAAATATGACCTGCCTATCGATGGTTTCTTCCTGGGGATAGGACACAAGCCCAATGTTCAACTGTTTAAGAACTGGCTGCAACTTGATGATAAGGGCTATGTCCAGGTAAAACCTGGCACCTGTCAGACTTCATTGCCCGGCGTATTCGCAGCAGGAGATGTAGCTGATTCAGTCTATCAGCAAGGTGTCGTAGCTGCCGGAACAGGAGCGATGGCAGCCATTGAAGCTGACCGCTTCCTGCAGTCGTGAAAGATTGAAACTTTTTCTTATATTTAAAGAGGACCGATGTCTAAAGGTTACCGGATCCTCTTTTTTGTTTCCAAAAGTTTTATTTTTTGCTGTTTTCTGTTCCAGATTTCATTAATTATTTGTACATTTGTGAGTCAGAAGTGGTTAAGTCAAGATGAAAGCGGACAAGAAGGTCAAAGTAAGAGAGATCCTGGATAGTTATTTGACTACCAGTCATCATCGTCGGACTCCGGAAAGATATGCCATTCTTGATGCCGTTTACAAAATGACCGGATATTTCTCACTTACCGATCTGGAAGCCAGACTGGAGGAAAATGATTTCCGGGTCAGCAGAGCGACTCTTTATAATACGATGCATCTGTTCGTGGTCTTGAGACTCGTCAGGTGCCACCATTTCCATGAGCAAACGCTCTATGAAGCGAGCTATGATAATGACTGCAACTGTTTTCAGATTTGTTCGATCTGCGGAAAGATCACGGTCCTGCATTCACCGAAAATAGATCAGTTGGTAAATGAATTAAAATTAAAACGCTTTCACAAAGATGGATTCTCTCTGTATATCTATGGTGTATGTTCAACGTGTCAGGCAAAATTGACCCGCAGCAGAACACAGAAGACAAAAAAATCAAAATTATCAAATAAGAAATGAACACAGGTAAAGTTGATGTCCTACTCGGCTTGCAGTGGGGCGATGAAGGAAAAGGCAAGGTTGTTGATGTCCTCACACCAAATTATAATGTGGTCGCTCGTTTTCAGGGAGGTCCCAATGCCGGGCACACCCTTGAGTTTGAAGGCCAGAAATATGTACTCCGTTCCATTCCTTCCGGCATCTTCCAGGGCGGGAAGATCAATATCATCGGTAATGGTGTTGTCCTCGCGCCGGATCTTTTCATGGATGAAGCCAAGGAATTGGAAAAGAGCGGTCATCCGCTGAGCAATCGCCTTCATATATCCAAGAAGGCCCATCTGATCATGCCTACTCACCGTATCCTCGACCGTGCACTCGAAGCTGCTAAGGGAAAGAATAAAGTAGGTACGACAGGCAAAGGTATCGGGCCTGCCTATACGGATAAGGTCAGCCGTAACGGTCTGCGTGTAGGGGATATTCTGGATCATTTCGAAGAGAAATATGCAGCCCATAAATCCCGTCATCTCCTGATGCTCAAGGCTCTGGGCTGGACCGACCTTGCAAGTTTGAGCCAGGATGAGGCAAGATGGATGGAAGGGATCCGTTACATGAAGCAGTTCAAATTGGTGGACAGCGAATTTGAGGTAAATGATCTGCTCCGTTCAGGAAAGAATATCCTTTGTGAAGGTGCCCAGGGGACAATGCTGGATGTGGACTTTGGCTCCTATCCATTTGTGACGTCCAGCAACACCATCTGTGCCGGTGCCTGTGTCGGTCTTGGATTAGGACCGAACAAGATAGGGAATGTCTTTGGGATCACAAAGGCTTATTGCACACGTGTGGGCTCCGGACCGTTCCCGACGGAACTTTTCGACTCAACGGGGAAGAAAATCCGTGAACTGGGACATGAATTCGGAGCTGTGACGGGACGTGAGCGCCGCTGCGGCTGGATCGATCTGGTCCAACTCCGCTATTCGGTCATGATCGACGGAGTTACTCAACTCATTCTGATGAAGAGTGACGTCCTGGATGATTTTGATACCATCAAGGCCTGTGTCGGCTATCGCCTGAAAAATGGTGAAACGACAAGGGACCTTCCTTATGATCTTCAGGGGGTTGAACCTGTATATAAAGAGATACGCGGATGGAAAACCGATCTGACGAAGTGTACGACCGAGGACCAATTGCCACAGTCTTTTAAAGATTATATCAAATTCATTGAAGATTTTCTGGAAACTCCAGTATCCATCATTTCATTAGGCCCCGACCGGGAGGCCACGATTGTAAGATCATAAAACTTGAATGCGATCCCATGAAAAGGCCATCAGTGGTCTATGGGATCGCATTATCATTTGTAATCATAAAAGCATTTAAGATGTCACAGAAACCATCCATCCCAAAGGGTACCCGGGATTTCGGGCCTGAGGAGATGGCAAAAAGAAACTATATTTTCAATACTATCAGGAGTGTCTATGCTCTGTATGGCTTTCAGCAGATTGAAACTCCGGCCATGGAGACGTTGCACACCCTGATGGGGAAATACGGAGAGGAAGGAGACCAACTATTGTTCAAGGTCCTCAATTCTGGGAATTATTTATCGAAAATAACCGATGAAGAACTTCAGGAGCGCAATCCCTTGCATCTGGCTCCCTGCCTTTGCGAAAAAGGACTGAGGTATGATCTGACCGTCCCTTTTGCACGCTATGTGGTCATGCATCGTGATGAGATCCAGTTGCCCTTCAAGCGTTATCAGATCCAACCTGTATGGCGTGCTGACCGTCCTCAAAAGGGCCGTTATCGTGAATTCTATCAATGTGATGCGGATGTCGTAGGTTCCGACTCCCTGCTCAATGAGGTTGAACTGATGCAGATCGTGGATACCGTATTCACGCGTTTCGGGGTACGGGTACAGATCAAGATCAACAACAGGAAGATTCTGACCGGTATGGCGGAGATCATGGGCGCGGCAGACAAGATCGTAGACATCACGGTGGCTATCGACAAACTCGATAAGATCGGGTTGGAGAACGTAAACGAAGAGCTTCTTAACGATGGGATAGGCAGAGAGTCTATTGCTAAATTGCAGCCTATCCTTACCCTTCAGGGAACGAATGATGAGAAATTGACGGAGATGAGCAGGATACTTGAAGGGAGTGAAACCGGCATGAAAGGGGTGGAAGAAACCCGGTTCATCCTGGAGACCCTCAAGAAACTGGAATTGAAGAATGAAATCCAGTTTGACCTGACTCTTGCCCGTGGACTCAATTACTATACCGGGGCTATATTTGAAGTAAAGGCACTTGATACCCCTATGGGAAGTATCACTGGCGGCGGCCGTTATGATAACCTGACCGGGATCTTCGGGATGCCCGGCCTGAGTGGAGTAGGAATCAGTTTCGGGGCAGACCGCATCTATGATGTCCTGAACACCCTCAATCTTTATCCTAAGGAAACGGCAACATCCACCCAGCTGTTGTTCATCAATTTCGGCGAAAAGGAAACGGCTTATTGCATGCCTATTGTGGCCAAAGTCCGTAATAGTGGAATCTTTACAGAAATGTACCCGGATCCGGTGAAAATGAAAAAGCAGATGGCTTATGCCAATGCGAAGCAGATCCCATACGTGGTACTGGCAGGAGATGATGAAATCCAGGCCAGTAAGGTGACTTTAAAAAATATGGAGACCGGCAAACAGAGATTGGTTACCGTTGAAGAACTGGTTAATGTCCTTAAAGACAAGGCTTAGAGCAACTATCCGGCCGACCTGATTCCCTGACATGCCTGTTAACGTCAGTGATCCGTCTGCCCTTCTCCCTGTACAGGGAGAGGGGGAACGAATGAAAGTGCCCGGAAGGGAGGATATGCTGGAGAGTATTTAAATAGATTTAATTTTAAAATGACATTTATCCAAATTTGTTTTGGAAATCAGAAAAAAAGACTTATCTTTGCAACCACAATAAAAACAATTAATTTCTAATAGAGAATGGAACAAAAGAACGAAGCATATCAACGTCTGGTAAAGAATGGAGTCCGTCCATCCGTACAGCGCTATGCAATAATGAATTACCTGTTGACCCATTTCGATCATCCCACAGTGGATGAGGTCTATCAGGGATTGTGTGATCAGATTCCGACTTTGAGTCGTACCACAGTTTACAACACCCTTCGTCTGTTGTCAGAGCACAATGCTGCTCAGATGATAACGATAGATGATCATCATGTCTGTTATGACGGAAATATCAATCCTCATGTCCACTTTATCTGCAAGAAGTGTGGAAAGATCATTGACCTGTTTGATGAAAAGGCACCCCGCGTTCGCAAACAAACGATGATTGACGGTAATATTGTAGAAGAGGAGCAACTCTATTACAAGGGAATATGTGCCGAATGTGCAGCCAAGGAAAAGGCTGAAGGAAATGTGGAGCAATAGTCAGGAGACTGTAGATGCTGAATGAATATTCTATTTGCTATATTTAATCTTTAAAAAGTAAAACATTTATGAAGAAGAAGTTTATATGTACCGTTTGCGGGTACATTTATGAAGGAACAGAGGCTCCTGAACAATGTCCGATCTGCAAGGCTTCTCGCAGTAAGTTCAAAGAACTGGACAGCAACAATGATGATGACTATAATTTTGCTACAGTCCACTATCTGGGTGCAGCGTATAAAGAGGGAGTATCTGACGATCTGATCCAGCACTGCAAGGCTACATTCAGCGGTGAGTGCAGTGAGGTAGGGATGTATAAGGCTATGGCCCGTGAGGCAGACCGTGAGGGTTATCCGGAGATTGCCAGTGTCTTCGAGCGTTACGCGGATGACGAGGCCAATCATGCCAGTCGTTATGCAGAACTTCTGGGTGACCTCGTTCATGACACCAAGTCTAATCTGGAAGCCCGCATCAAGGCCGAAAAGGGTGCTTGTGCCGAGAAGTTTGCCGCAGCCAAGAAAGCTAAGGCTGAGGGCAATGATACGTTGCATGACACCATCCATGAAATGGCAAAGGATGAAGCTCGTCATGCTGCCGGTTTCATCGGTCTCTATAAGAGATATTTCGAGAAATGAAATTTCTGATCATCCCGATTTGAGGAGATGATTTTTCCGATGTTATATACCTGACTTTTCCGAGCCAGGTATTTTTTTGTCTGATCGAGGGACAGAATATAAAACTCCCGCAATCCTCAATCAGGAAACGGGAGTTTTATATTGAAATCAACTTGAGTAAATTCCAGGTTGGTTATGGATTCTGTTATTTGCCGTTCAGAGCAAGGTCAACGGCCACGGCAGTAGCCACGGTGGCACCCACCATCGGGTTATTCCCCATGCCCAGGAACCCCATCATTTCCACGTGAGCAGGGACAGATGAAGAACCGGCAAACTGTGCATCGGAGTGCATTCTTCCCAAGGTATCAGTGAAACCATAGGAAGCGGGTCCTGCAGCCATATTATCAGGATGAAGAGTACGGCCCGTACCTCCTCCGGATGCAACGGAGAAGTAAGGCTTCCCCGCAGCCAGACGCTCTTTCTTGTAAGTTCCTGCCACAGGATGCTGAAAACGGGTCGGATTAGTAGAATTACCGGTTATGGAAACATCCACGTTCTCTTTCCACATGATGGCAACGCCTTCACGGACATCATTGGCACCATAGCATTTTACTTTCGCGCGTGCCCCCTCAGAGTAAGGAATTTCTTCCAACACACTCAGTTTACTCGTATAGTAATCAAAATCCGTCTTTACATAAGTGAAGCCATTTACACGACTGATGATCTGTGCTGCATCCTTGCCCAATCCATTCAGGATGACGCGCAACGGTTTCAGGCGGACCTTGTTGGCCATTTCCGCAATACGGATTGCCCCCTCTGCGGCCGCAAAACTTTCATGACCGGCGAGAAAGCAGAAGCATTCCGTCTCTTCACGAAGCAGGCGTGCAGCCAGATTACCATGGCCGATACCCACCTTGCGGTCATCAGCAACAGATCCCGGGATACAGAAACTCTGCAGTCCGATACCGATCGCTTCAGCAGCATCAGCAGCCGATTTGATGTTTTTCTTGATAGCAATGGCAGCACCTACGACATAGGCCCATTTGGCATTCTCAAAACAAATCCGTTGTGTATCCTCACATATTTTATAAGGATCAAGGCCCTTTGCTTCGCAAATCTGATTAGCCTCTTCTATATTCTGGATCCCATTAGCATGCAGTACAGCAGAGATCTGCTTCTCACGACGCTCCTGACTTTCAAAATTTACTTTTCTTAACATAGTCGTATCTCCTTATTCTTTACGTGGGTCAATAGATTTAACAATGCCCTGTTCAGCAGTGGTCCGGCCATAACAACCCGTAAATTTCTTTACGGCCTCATTAGCGTCCATACCTTTCTTGATGGCTTCCATCATCTTGCCTAACTGAACATATTCGTAACCGCATACCTGGTTATCTTTGTCGAGGAACATTTTTGTGATATATCCTTCTGTCAGTTCAAGATAGCGTGCACCTTTCTTCAAGGTTCCATAGAGCGTACCGGTCTGTGAACGCAGGCCCTTGCCCAGATCTTCGAGGCCAGCTCCGATGACCAGTCCATTCTCGGAAAAAGCACTCTGAGAGCGACCGTAGACGATCTGGAGGAACAGTTCCCGCATGGCTGTGTTGATGGCATCACATACCAGGTCAGTGTTCAATGCTTCCAGGATGGTCTTTCCCGGAAGGATTTCAGATGCCATGGCAGCCGACTGGGTCATGCCTGAACAGCCGATGGTTTCAATCAGACATTCCTGGATCACTCCATCCTTGATATTCAGTGACAGTTTGCACGCGCCCTGTTGCGGAGCACACCATCCCACACCGTGAGTATAACCGGAGATGTCTTTGATCTCTTTTGCCTTTACCCATTTCCCTTCCTCCGGAATCGGAGCAGGGCCATGATTGGCACCTTTTGCGACAACACACATGTTGTCGACTTCTTTAGAATAGATCATATTCGCTAAAATTTTAAAGAATATAAATATGTGTATGAAGTGTCTTTTGCTGTGAACTCTTAATTAGAACCGCGCAAAAGTACAAAAATCTTCTTAAAATGTCCTATAAAGGATCTACTTTTTGCACTTTAATCGTCTTTTTCGTAGGGTTAGTTAGGGATAAAGAAAAAATTACGTTATCTTTGCAAAATAAAACTTACAATTCGATGCCCATGATTGAGGTGAAAATTAAAGACAGTGAACTGCAGAAGGCTGCAGGAGAAAGTGATGATGCTTTCGTCGGTATCTTTGTGGAAGCCATAAAGAAAGCTATTGGGGGAGGATTGGACGCAGAGGGGATGAGTCGTTTGAATGCCGACCAGATTACGCTGCTTGCATGGGACATTCTCCATGAGGAAGTGATGGACGGAGGACTTATCCAACTCATCCATAATGGTTATGGCGGATTCATTTATATGAACCCTACAGACAAAGCCTTCCGTAATTGGGGACTGACGAACCTCTACCGCTGGATCAACCGCTCTCATGGGTTGTACGTCTCCCATCATGAAGAGATAGAGCGGGATTGCACGGACGAAGAATTTATGGCCCTTTATGAGAAGTTCCCACAATTTGATGATTATGATGATGCCTTTGTTGAAAATGAAGAGCAGTGGACTTCTGAGATTGCCCACTATATTGACGCCCATCTGGAGCGGGGACAAGGGGAGATCAAGGCAAAAGGGACCTTTGCCTTGATCGTAGAATGAACAGAGAAAGGAAAAGGACAGATGAAAAAAGACCAGCATAACCCAAATAAGAAAAGTGCCGTTCAGATCAGGAACAAAAAAGCTTCCTTCGAATATTTCTTTCTGGATAAATTTACCGCAGGAATTGTTTTGACCGGGACCGAAATCAAATCGATCCGCAATGGCAAGGCTTCTTTAGTGGATTCGTATTGCGATATTTACAAGGGTGAGGTATGGGTAAAAGGGATGAGCATCTCTCCCTATTTTTATGGATCTTACTCTAACCAGCCTTCCAAGCGTGACCGTAAGCTCCTGCTCAACAGGAAAGAAATCCGCCATCTTCAGGAAGCTACCAAGGAAGTGGGCTACACCATTGTTCCAACGCTTATTTTTATAGATGACCATGGATTGGCAAAGGTGAATATTGCACTGGCCAAGGGCAAGAAAGAATATGACAAGCGCCAGACCTTAAGGGAAAAAGAAGATCGTCGCGCAATGGACCGTGCGATCAAGCATTATTAAAGGGTGAAGATTGTATTGATATGGATGAGCAAGTGCATAGAGTCGATTTGAAGGATTTAGTTCAGGACCGGATTCTGGTCCTGGATGGAGCGATGGGGACCATGATCCAAACTTATCATCTGGAGGAGGATGATTTCTGGAATCCGGAGTTGAAAGAGGCCTTGGAGAATACTGCTCCCGCCATCCAGTTGAAGGGCAATAATGATGCCCTGAACCTGACTCATCCTGAGATCATCGGGAATATCCATCGGAGGTACCTGCAGGTGGGAGCGGACCTGATTACGACGAACACCTTTTCGTCCCAACGTGTTTCCCAACGGGACTATCATCTGGAAAAATTCAGTTATAGAATGGCATTGGAGGGGGCCAGAATTGCCAGGAAGTGTGCCGATGAATTCAGTACGCCGGAACATCCCCGCTTTGTCCTGGGATCCGTCGGGCCTACAAATGAGACTTGTTCCATGAGCCCTGATGTCAGTAACCCTGCTGCCAGGAATCTATACTATGATGAACTCTTTGCTGCCTATAGTGAAGAGATTGACGGTCTTCTTTCCGGCGGAGTGGACGCAATCCTCATCGAGACGATTTTCGATACACTGAACTGCAAGGTCGCCATTGACGCCGCGGTGACGGAAATGAGAAAAAAGGGTGTACAGTTTCCTATCATGCTCAGTGTCACGATCAGCGATCTGGCAGGGCGGACTCTCAGCGGGCAGACCCTGGATGCTTTTCTGGCCAGCGTCTCCTCTTACCCGATCTTCTCTGTAGGTCTGAACTGCTCCTTCGGACCGGCACAGATGAAGCCTTATTTAAAAGAACTTGCGCAGAGGTCACCTTATTATATTACAGTATATCCTAATGCAGGCCTTCCGAATGCAATGGGACTGTATGATGAAACACCTGACACGATGGCTCCTAAAATACAGGAATTTGTCGATGAAGGACTCGTCAATATCATAGGGGGTTGCTGTGGTACCACTCCTGATTTTATCGCAAGATATATTCCGATTGTGAAAGGTAAGCCGCCACGCCGGCCCATGCACCGTAACCCAACTCTCCAGTTATCCGGTCTGGAACTCCTGGACGTTACTCCTGAAGTTAAATTTGTCAACATTGGTGAGCGTTGTAATGTGGCTGGCAGCAAGAAGTTCCTGCGTTTAATTAAAGAGAAGAAATATGAGGAAGCCGTTTCCGTTGCCCGTAAGGAGGTGGATGACGGTGCTCTGGTCATAGATGTCAACATGGATGACGGACTTCTCGATGCCAAAGCAGAGATGGTCAACTTCCTCAACAGGATTGCGGCTGAACCGGATATTGCCAAAGTGCCGGTAATGATTGATTCCAGTAAGTGGGAAGTCATCATTGCAGGTCTGAAATGCCTCCAGGGAAAGGGTATTGTCAATTCCATCTCCTTAAAAAACGGCGAGGCAGAATTTATCGCTCATGCCTACGAAGTGAAGCGGTATGGAGCTGCCTGCGTTGTCATGTGTTTTGACGAGCAGGGACAGGCTACTACTTATGAAAGGAAGATAGGAATCGCTCGAAGAGCTTATCATATCTTGACAGATGTGGTGGGGATGAACCCTCTGGATATCATCTTTGACCCTAATGTCCTTTCCATCGCCACCGGCATGGAGGAGCATGATGCTTATGCTGTGGACTTCCTCAAGGCAACCCGCTGGATTCGGAAAAACCTGCCCGGTGCACATGTGAGTGGTGGAATCAGCAATCTGTCCTTTTCCTTTCGTGGAAATAACACCATCCGCGAATCCATGCATGCTGTTTTCTTGTACTACGGTTTGAAATGCGGATTGGATTTCGGTATCGTAAATCCTTCTGCTAAAATCACTTATGATGATATTCCTAAAGAACAACTTCAGATCATTGAAGATGTGGTTCTCAACCGCAGGAAAGGAGCCGCAGACCAACTCATAGAGTTGGCTGACCGTCTGAAGGACACGGCTGACACTAAGAAAACTGGTGGGACAAAAGGGATGACTGACTCCCCCAGACAGAAAGAGCAATGGAGAACTCTGCCTTTGGAAGAACGTCTTGGCTATGCCCTTCGCAAGGGCATATCAGATTATCTGCAGGAAGATTTGAAAGAGGCTCTGGAAAAATATCCTCATGCCGTAAATATTATTGAGGGACCTTTAATGGCAGGAATGAACGAAGTAGGCAAACTTTTTGGTTCCGGAAAGATGTTTCTCCCACAAGTGGTAAAGACTGCCAGGACAATGAAGCAGGCCGTTGCCATTCTCCAGCCTTATATCGAATCAGAGAGGACGGGACATTCCTCGAAAGCTGGAAAGGTGCTGCTGGCTACGGTTAAGGGTGATGTACATGATATTGGCAAGAATATCGTCGCTGTCGTCATGGCTTGTAATAATTACGAAGTCATTGATATGGGGGTGATGGTACCGGCTGAGCAAATCGTCAAGAAGGCTGCCGAAGAGAAAGTCGATATTATTGGGTTAAGCGGACTGATTACCCCTTCTCTCGATGAAATGGTCAATGTAGCCAGGGAGCTCCGTCAGGCAGGGCTCAATATCCCTATCATGATCGGTGGGGCTACGACAAGCCAGCTTCACGTGGCTCTCCGTATTGCTCCGGTCTATGAAGGTCCCGTGGTATGGATGAGGGATGCCAGTCAGAACCCGATCATGGCTTCACGGCTTTTGAATAAGGAGGAGAAGCCCCAATTGGAGAAAGATCTCAAGGAGAAATATGAGCAACTCCGGGAGCATTATCAGAAGGAACAGGAACGGTTACTGTCACTGGATGAAGCAAGAAAAAACAAGTTGGACCTTTTCAACTAACTGGAAAGATTCATAGGATGTTATATAAGTTATGATAAAGAATATAATTTTTGACCTGGGCGGGATCATTTTTACGATTGATGAGAAGCAGGCAGTTCGCAGATTCAAGGAAATAGGACTGAAAAATGCTGACGAACAACTCGATCCTTACCGTCAGAGCGGTTATTTCGGGGAATTGGAATCGGGAAAGATCAGTGCAGAAGAATTCCGTCAGGAACTGAGCACGAACATCGGTCATACCGTAACCCTGGACGATTGCCGTTATGCGTGGACAGGCTATGTGAAAGAGGTCCCTCAGATCAATTTGGACAAGTTGATCTCTTTACGTGAGAAAGGCTATCGGCTTATCCTGCTGACAAATACCAATCCATTTATGATGAGCTGGGCTGAAAGCAACGAATTTGACGGTAAGGGTCATCCTTTATCCTATTATTTCGATGCAGCTTACAAGAGCTATCAGATGAAATTGATGAAGCCGGACAAATCCTGTTTCCTGTATCTTCTCCGTCATGAAAAGATCGCTCCGGAGGAGAGCCTTTTCATTGATGATGGTCCCCGTAACGTGGCTGCTGCAGGAGCACTGGGGCTGCGTACGTACTGTCCGGAAAATGGACTGGACTGGACGAAGCAAATGGATGATTATTTAAAATAATTAAAAATCTACTTTTTCAGTTGGCTGAGTGTAGGAAATTTAAACTTTTCCTTTAACTTTGCATCGGATTCATGAGTTATCCGCATTTTCGTCGGGAAAAGGAGAGAAATTAATGAACGATTTGATGAAAAAAGTATTATTCATGGCATTGGCGGTCATTTTCGCCATGCCGTTATTCGCACAGCGCATCAACTATGAGGTTATTGCCAAAGTTCCTTTTGATGCCCGTACCATGCATTATGGGAAAGTTGATCCGGTGAAAATGAATATTGTCCGTGTAGGGAATCAGGTCATCTATATAGGCCCTGATAAGTATACGATAAAGAAGACGGATACGGCGTTCAAGGACTCCGTCATGGAGTACCTTGAGTATGATGCCACCGATGAAACCGGGCAGGAATATACCATAAAGGTTGCTTACGATGGAACGGCTACTCCGGACGTTATGCGGCATTTCGTGCTGATATTCAATGATAATGATATTTACAACTGGACTTACTACTATACGTCTGCCGGAAAAGAAATGACGGACGAAGATTCAAAGTGATATTTTAAGAACTAATAATAATGATGTTTAAAAAGAAAAAGAGATGGCATTGCCTGCCGGGACAACCTCTGACAGAACTTGACAAGAAGGTCATGTATTGGGAAAGTAAGGGCAAGGAAGTGCCTACTCGGGACTTGATAAAAACTCCGGAACAGATAGAAGGGATCAGAAAGAGCGGGGTCGTCAACAACGGTCTTCTGGATACTGTTCAGGCAGCCATACACCCGGGGATGAATACTCAGGAAATAGATGATATTGTCAATGATTATTTGAAAGAACACCATGCCCAGTCTGCCACGTTGAACTATGAGGGTTTCCCCAAAAGCGTGTGTACGAGCATCAACGAGGTGGTCTGTCATGGAATTCCCAAGGAAGAAGATGTACTTCAGGAAGGTGATATTGTCAACGTAGATATGACGACTGTACTGGATGGGTACTATTCAGATGCCAGCAGGATGTTTATTGTCGGTGGCAAGACTACTCCTGAAAAGGATCAGTTGGTCCGTGTGACAAAAGAATGTCTGGACATCGGTGCCCAGGCTGCGAAGCCCTATAGTTTTGTCGGTGACATTGGGCATGCCATTCAGAAGCATGCCGAGAAATTCGGTTACGGCGTGGTCCGTGACCTCTGCGGTCATGGGGTGGGCCTGGCCATGCATGAAGAACCGGACGTGTTACATTATGGCCATCCGGGAACGGGAATGCTCCTCGTGCCGGGGATGTGCTTCACCATTGAGCCGATGATCAATATGGGTACATGGAAAGTGTTCATTGATGCTGATGATCCCTACGGCTGGGAGGTCATCACCGGAGATGAAAAGCCATCCGCACAGTGGGAACATACTTTTGTCATGACTGAACATGGCGTTGAAATTTTATCAGAATAACCATCATGAAGGATATTTATATATTAGGCATTGAGAGCAGTTGTGATGATACCTCCGCAGCAGTTCTCTGCAACAGAGTGATCAAAAGTAATGTGACTGCCTCACAGGAAGTGCACCGCGCCTATGGAGGGGTCGTCCCCGAGTTGGCTTCCAGAGCCCATCAGCAGAATATTGTACCTGTCGTGGACCAGGCCTTGAAGCGTGCAGGAATCACGAAGGAGCAACTCTCTGCCGTGGCTTTCACACGGGGACCCGGATTGATGGGGTCTTTGTTGGTGGGGGTGAGTTTTGCAAAGGGCTTCGCCCGTTCACTGAACATCCCGTTAATTGATGTTAATCACCTCCAGGGCCATGTCATGGCCCATTTCATCAAGGATAATGAAGAGGATAACCACATGCCTCCATTTCCTTTTATCTGCCTTCTGGTCAGTGGAGGCAATTCGCAGATCGTAAAGGTCAATGCTTATAATGATATGCAAGTGCTCGGGCAAACCATTGATGATGCCGCAGGTGAAGCCATTGACAAATGTTCGAAAGTGATGGGACTCGGATATCCCGGTGGTCCGATTATTGACAAACTTGCACGGCAGGGCAACCCTGCTGCTTTTCATTTTGCTGAACCGCACGTCCCCGGACTGGATTATTCTTTTTCCGGCCTGAAGACCTCTTTCCTTTATTCGCTGCGCAAATGGGTGGCCGAGGATCCTGACTTTATAGAGCACCACAAAAATGACCTGGCTGCCAGCCTGGAGCATACGATTGTTGATATTCTGATGAAAAAACTCCGTCTGGCCGTCAAGCAGACGAAGATTACCCATGTGGCGGTAGCCGGAGGAGTATCCGCGAATACTGGTCTGCGAAATGCCTTCAAAGAGCATGCCGCCCAGTATGGATGGACCATCTATATTCCGAAATTCAGTTATACGACGGATAATGCGGCAATGATCGCCTGTGTGGGTACTTATAAGTATCTGGATAAGGACTTTGCGTCCATTGACTTGCCCGCTTTCTCTAAAGTAACTTTCAAATAAAAGAACCCTCACGATCCTATTTCTCTTCAGGGGATAGGTCTCATTTAAACTAACAGAAAATGGAATTAGAAACTAAGATCTTGAGTAAGCAGATCCAGGAACTGCTCTACAACAATGAGAAAACCCTCGGCACCGCCGAAAGTTGTACCGGCGGCCGGATAGCTGAAGCTATCATTGCCGTGCCCGGTGCTTCCAATTATTTCAAGGGTGGCATCATCTCGTATACGAATGAGATTAAGATAAAATTGCTGAATGTCAATCCTCAGGTACTGGAAGAGCAGACCGCTGTGTGCGAGGAAGTTGCCAGAGAGATGGTCAGCGGAGCCATTGAAACACTCAATGTTGACTTTGCGATCAGTGCTACAGGTGTTGCCGGTCCGACAGGAGGAACCAAGGAGATTCCTGTAGGAACAATCTGGCTCGGATATGGAAACAAGGAAGATATCAGAACTTTCAAATTGACCGAAGATTTCGGACGGGACATCAATCTCAGTATCGCAACAAACAAGGCAATGCATCTCTTGCTGGACTTCCTTAAAGAGCACGAGAAAGACCTTAATAAGCCGGAGAAATGAAAAAATATCTTAAAAGATATACATTTCTGAAAGAATATTTTGCAATTCCAAGATAAAATTGTAATTTTGCACCCTGTTTGGAATAGGTTTCAATTAACGAATTTAAAATTTTGAGATAGAAATGTCGAAAATCTGTCAGATTACCGGAAAGAAGGCACAGAGAGGCTGTAATGTGTCTCACTCAAAGCACCATACAAAGCGTAACTTTGATGTCAACCTCTTCAGCAAGAAATTCTATTATGTGGAACAGGCTTGTTGGATTAACCTTAAGATCAGTGCAGCTGGTCTGCGTCTTATCAACAAGATCGGACTTGATGCAGCTCTGAAGTATGCTGTTTCCAAAGGCTACTGTGACTGGAAAGACATTAAAGTAATAGGAGAATAAGATCATGGCAAAGAAAGCTAAAGGCAATAGAGTACAAGTGGTTCTGGAGTGCACGGAAATGAAGAAGAGCGGTCTGCCAGGCACAAGCCGCTATGTGACTACCAAGAATCGTAAAAACTCTCCGGAGCGTCTGGAATTAATGAAATATAATCCCATTTTGAAGAAAATGACTCTTCATAAGGAAATCAAGTAATAGGAGACTTAAACTATGGCAAAGAAAGTAGTTGCTACCCTCCATGAAGGATCAAAGGATGGGAGAGCATATTCGAAAGTAATCAAAATGGTGAAGAGCCCTAAAACAGGTGCTTACGTTTTTGATGAAGAAATGGTTCCTAACGAAGCTGTTAAGGACTTTTTTAAATAAGCCGATAAATCGGTAAAACATATTGAAGTCGTGATCTCTTTGGAGGTCACGACTTTTTTGGGTTCTGATCCCTGACCGATCACTAAATAAAGGATCATTGTATAAAGTCATAAAGTCAGGGACCTTGACGCCTGATTCCGGGCGGTATAGTCATGGAGGAGCAATATGCACCATTTTGGGGTACCATAATGCACCATATCGGTCACAAGTGACTATCGTCGTGAGAATCAGTGACTATGATTCTTTTTTATCGTTAAAAAAGCAACAATATAATTTGAACCTAAATAAATCATCATCCTTATCAGAATTATCAATTTTATTTCTTAATTTTGCAGAAAATACTTTAGAATATGGCATTGTTTGGTTTATTCAATAAAAACAAGAAGGAAACCCTTGATAAGGGTCTGGAGAAAACAAAAGAGAGTGTTTTTGGTAAATTAGCCCGTGCTGTTGCCGGAAAGTCAAAAGTGGATGATGATGTCCTGGATGACCTGGAGGAGATCCTCATCTCTTCGGATGTGGGAGTGGATACGACGATTAAAATCATCGATCGCATCGAAAAACGGGTCGCACGTGACAAATATGTCTCCACATCAGAATTAAATGGTATCCTCCGCGATGAAATCGCCTCTTTGTTGACAGAGAACCATACGATTGATACTGATTCCTGGGATCTGCCAGCAGATCACCAGCCTTATGTCATCCTTGTCGTCGGCGTGAATGGCGTCGGGAAGACTACTACCATTGGAAAACTGGCTTATCAGTTTAAGAAGGCCGGGAAGACAGTTTATCTCGGTGCTGCGGATACTTTCCGTGCAGCTGCCGTAGAGCAGATACAGATATGGGGAGATCGTGTAGGGGTACCGGTGATCAAGCAGCAGATGGGTTCGGACCCAGCTTCAGTAGCTTTTGATACGCTGCAGAGTGCCAAGGCCAATCATGCGGATGTCGTGCTCATTGATACAGCTGGCCGGCTGCATAATAAAGTAGGATTGATGAATGAATTGAAAAAGATCAAGGAAGTCATGAAAAAGGTCATTCCTTCAGCCCCTGATGAAGTACTGCTCGTCCTGGATGGAAGTACAGGGCAGAATGCTTTTGAGCAGGCCAAACAGTTCTCTGCCGTTACGCAGATTACGTCCCTTGCCATCACCAAACTGGATGGTACGGCCAAGGGGGGAGTAGTCATTGGTATCAGTGACCAACTGAAAGTACCTGTGAAATATATCGGGCTCGGTGAGGGCATTGAAGATCTGCAACTCTTCAACAAACGGGAGTTTGTCGACAGCCTTTTCAATGGTCTCAAACAGTAAACAGCCGCAGAGATGAAGAAAAACCAAATTGATGTCATTTCCATGGGTTGTTCAAAGAACCTGGTAGATTCTGAACTCCTGATGAAACAGTTTGAAGCGAATGGTTTCCATTGTGTCCATGACAGTCAGCACCCCCAGGGAGAAATAGCCGTAATCAATACGTGCGGTTTCATCGAGAGTGCAAAAGAGGAAAGCATCAACACGATACTGCAATTTGTTAAGGCAAAAAAGGAGGGGAGGCTGAAGAAGCTCTTTGTCATGGGCTGTCTTTCACAGCGTTACCAGAAAGAGCTGGAGAAGGATATTCCGGAAGTTGATAAGTATTATGGAAAGTTCAATTATAAGCAACTCCTCACTGATTTAGGCAAGGCGGATGTGCCTACCTGTGACGGCAAGCGCCATCTGACAACTCCTCATCATTATGCTTACATCAAAATAGCGGAGGGTTGTGACCGCCATTGTGCCTATTGTGCCATCCCCATTATCACGGGAAAGCATGTCAGTCGTCCGGAAGGAGAAATCTTACAGGAAGTGCGTGATCTTGTCTCCCAAGGAGTAAAGGAGTTCCAGATCATCGCCCAGGAGTTGACCTATTATGGAGTGGATATAGACGGTCACAGGCATATTGCTGAACTGATTCAGAGAATATCAGACATTCCAGGGGTGATCTGGATCCGCTTGCATTATGCTTATCCCACACAGTTCCCCCTTGACCTGCTGGATGTGATGAGAGAACGGCCTAATGTCTGCCGCTATCTGGATATCGCTTTCCAGCACAGCAGCGACCATGTCCTTTCCCGTATGCACCGGCATATTACCAGGCAGGAACAGATTGATCTCATCCGGACCATGCGGGAACGTGTGCCGGGCATCCATATCCGTACCACATTGATGGTAGGTTTTCCGGGAGAGACGGAAGAAGATTTCCAGGACTTGATGGACTTTGTACGCTGGGCACGTTTTGAGCGGATGGGAGCTTTTGCTTATTCAGAGGAAGACGGGACATACAGTGCCCTCCACTATAAGGATGATGTGCCTGAAGAGGTGAAGCAGCATCGGCTGGATGAGTTGATGGCTTTACAGGAAGAAATATCAGGGGAGATGGAGGCCTGCCAGGTCGGAAAGATCATGAAGGTGATCATAGACCGCAAGGAAGGATCCTATTTCGTAGGGAGGACGGAATTCAGTTCTCCTGAAGTTGATCCGGAGGTGCTGATCCCTGTTTCCGGCAATCCCTCTGTACGGACCGGCAGGTTTTATCAGGTTAAGATCACAGGAAGTGAAGACTATGATCTCTTGGGAAAAATAGATGCTCATGAACACTAAGGAAATGATCGCCAGCCTGGCTGAAAGAAGCGGATTCACGCAGGAGGATACCAAAAAACTCTTGCGTACTATTGTTGATGCCTTGACGGAGGAAGTTGGTCAGGGGCAGCCCGTAGTTATCCCTGGTTTTGGTACTTTTGAGGTAAAGAAGCGTCTGGAACGGGTTATCGTCAATCCTACGACAAAACAAAGAATGCTTGTACCCCCGAAATTGATCTTGAATTTCCGGCCTTCTGCATCGGTCAAGGAACAGTTAAAGAATGGAGGGACGCTCAATGGCTAAGAATAGTCTTTCCTTATTATCTGAGCGCCTGGTGGAGAAAAACCATCTTGACGAGGCCACGGCTGATGAATTCATCAAGAGTCTGTTGGCGGTGATCAGTACCGGCTTGCAGCAGGATAAACTTGTAAAGGTCAAGGGGTGGGGAACTTTGAAAATCATCAGCGTACGTGACCGGGAAAGTATAGATGTCAATACCGGGGAGCGTATCGTTATTGAGGGCCGGGACAAACTCAGTTTTACGCCTGATGCGGTCTTACGCGAGATTGTCAATAAACCTTTTGCACAGTTTGAAACGGTTATCGTAAACGATGGCGTTGATTTCACCCCTATAGATGAGAAATTTGCTGAGGGTATGGTACCGGAAGCAGGGGAAGAGGAGGAGGTTACTACCTTTCAGACTGTCCCGGTTTCCGTTACGGAAGGACAGCAGGAGGAGCAGAAAGATATAGAAAAAGAACCTCTTGTTCCTTCTATTGAAAAGGAAAAGGATACTGTGGAGCAGGGCGAAGAGACGAAGTTGACGGACCTGCATAAACCGGCTGGTCAATTGCCGGCAACCGCAGACACGACAGAATCCGTCCCCCTTCATCAAGTTCAAGAAAACTCGCCTGGAGATTCTCCGGTCACCATGACCGCTGAAAAAACTGAGGATATTGTTTCCCGATCGAATCCCATCACTCCTGTTTCTGGAAGCAACGAAAAGCATACTTTATCAGAATCGTCAATGAAGGAGGAGGAAGATGAAATGCCGGATAATCCTAAAAAGACTGTCCCTGTGAAGAGTGACAGTAAAGCATCTCATGGCAGAGTCTTTCCCCGTTATCTCACTTATATTATCGGATTCTTGTTTCTTGTATTGATAGGAGCCTTGGTTGGACTAAGTTATAATTACGGTCGGTTAGTAACAGAGCATAACCAGATGATTATCAAACTCCATGATATTGAGTCAACATCCTCAGTCAGGCCTCCTCGTAAAGTTACGAAAAAGCATGCGGTGCCTTCTTCTTCCCAATCCCCTCGTCAACCAATGGAGAAAAAGGAAGTAAAAGTTCATTCTGATGACCACTCTTCTTACTCCTCGTATGACTCTGATCCACGGATCCGTACAGGAGCCTATCGTATTGCAGGGGTAGAACGTACCGTCACGGTCCGCAGCGGTCAGACCCTTTCAGGATTGAGCCGCACATATTTAGGAAAAGGGATGGAATGTTATGTAGAGGCTCTGAATGGAACGAAAGAAGTCAGGGAAGGGCAGAAACTCCGTATACCGAAATTAGTATTGAAGAAAAGATGACCCTTGTCAGGTTCTTGATGGCTTTCCCCGGGGCATGGCGGTGGTCACCCTTGGTCCTTTCAGTATCCTCGAAGGAGATTCTGCTGGTTTTATTTCTTGAAAAACTTCTGGTATTCATTTTCGAAATTAGGAGTGAATATACCCCTTCCGAGAGCAGATAATATTTCCTCTTTCGTCCAGAACCGTCCTCCGTCCAGTTCTTCTTTATCCGGATGGACCGGCCCGTTATAGGTACACCGGTGCACATAGACCAATTCTCTTTCTTTTGTACTTTCAAAGACATAATGTCCCATCGGAACGGGATCGAAGTCGGTAATTCCCAGTTCTTCCCTTACTTCTCTGTCCAGTGCCTGTCCTACACTTTCTCCCAGGTCAATATGTCCCCCGCACGACGTATCCCATTTCCCGGGTTGTATATCCTTCCACACGGGACGCTTCTGGAGAAACAACTCCCCCTTGCTGTTGAACAGGTGCAGATGGACTACTGGATGCAGGATCTTACTGCCATCATGTGCGTGTCCCCGGGTTACAACTCCCAGGATGTTCCCGTTTTCATCCACTACGGGAAACTTCTCTGCTTTATTGTCTCTCATTGATTCTTTCGAAATAGCACCTGCCCCTCTTTTAGGAGTTCCGGCAAGAGGAGTCAGGCTTGCTTTTAATATAAAAATCCTTCACTATGATCCTTGATGTATCAGGATCTTTTTATTCCAATGACTTTACCGCCAGATAGGACCCCTGGAACTCTTCCTCCAGTCCTGAAGGCTTTTGACGGAAGATGCCGTAGACGGCACTGCCGCTGCCACTCATTTGTGCATATACGGCACCATGGTCATAAAGGCGTTGCTTGATGTCCTTCAATTCAGGCCAGAGAGCAAAGACCGTTTTTTCGAAATCATTGGTGAGATCCGTCTTCCACGTCTCTATGGGCTGACGGACGACCTCCCGACAGCATTTTCGGGGCTTCCGACACTCTATCCCTCGGAAGGCTTCTGAAGTACTGATGGATATATCCGGCTTAACTACTGCGATAAAATAACCTGAAAGATTACCCCTCGGACCATCTGCCGGCTCCAGGAGATTTCCCATGCCAGCTCCGAAACTCGGTTCTGCGGAGATGAAGAAAGCACAGTCCGCACCTAACTTGGCAGCATAGCGTTCCATTTCCGGATTACCGATATTCAGGCGGAACCTTTCATCAAGGAGCCTGATCATGAACGCTCCGTCGGAAGATCCTCCCCCCAGACCGGCCTGGGTAGGGATCTGCTTGTACAGGTGGGCATGGACACGAGGCAGGGTGAAGTCTTTTGCCAGGACCTGATAAGCCCGAAGGACAAGATTTTTCTGTTCGTTACATTCAATCCTGTTCCCGGTCACCTTCAGGTCACAGGGACTTTCACTCGGGAATTTCTCATCCATATATTTGATTTCGAGTGCATCATAAATAGGAACAGGATAGAAAACGGTTTCTATACTGTGGTAGCCATTTTCCAACTCCCCGACAATATTCAGGCCGAGGTTGATTTTCGCACAAGGAAATGTAATCATAGTCGTTTATGTTTATTTGTCTATGACAAAATTAGTAAAAAAAGAAATACAATACAACGAATCCTCCTTGTTTTTTTATTAACTTTGCAGTCAAAGCTATAACTAAGATGGCAGAAGAAAAGAAAAACAACAATCGTAAACGGCACACCCCCGCGCCTATCGACGAAAGTTACGGGCACTTACAACCACAGGCCACCGACATAGAACAGGTCGTGATCGGAGCCCTTCTCATTGATAAAGACGCTTTTTCCGTCGTCTCAGAAATTCTCCGTCCGGATACTTTCTATGACCCGAGGAACCAGAAAATCTATCAGGCCATACAGACCATGAATCTGGAAGAACGTCCTGTGGACATCATGACGGTCATAGAAGAACTTAAACATGAGGGGTCGCTGGATGAAATAGGAGGGCCTGCCTATGTCCTGGACATCAGCCAGCACGTGGCCTCATCGGCGCATATAGAATACCATGCCCATATCCTTGCCCAGAAATACCTGGCGCGTCAACTCATTCATTTTGCAAGTGAGGTGGAGACAGAGGCTTTTGATCCCCAGATAGACGTGGATGACCTGATGCAGAAAGCCGAGAGTTCCCTTTTTGAACTCTCCCAGAAAAACATGCGTCAGGACTATACGCAGATAGATCCTATTATCCATGAGGCGACGGAGATCCTTCAGCGTGCGGCAAGCAATGCTGGAGGGCTTACCGGAATCCCGACGGGATTCACCCGCCTTGACGAAATTACCAGTGGATGGCAGAAGAGTGACCTGGTGATTATTGCCGGCCGGCCGGCCATGGGCAAAACATCTTTTGCCCTGAGTATTGCTAAGAGCATTGCCGTAGATCACCATATCCCCGTAGCTTTCTTCTCCCTGGAAATGAATAAGGTCCAACTTGTGAACCGTCTCATTTCCAATGTGTGCGAGATACCGGGAAACAAGATCCTTAACGGACAACTGGACAATGATGACTGGGAACGACTTGATAAGAAACTCCGGCTGCTTATCGGGGCTCCTTTGTTCATTGATGATACGCCCGGACTTTCAGTTTTTGAACTCCGTACCAAGGCCAGGCGTCTGGTCCGTGAGCAGCACGTCCAGATTATCATGGTCGACTACCTGCAGTTGATGAATGCCAATGGTTCCCGTTTCAGCAACCGTCAGGAAGAGGTCTCTACCATATCCCGTTCTCTCAAGGGTCTCGCCAAGGAGTTGGATATTCCTATCCTTGCCCTTTCACAGTTGAACCGTACGGTAGAGAACCGCGAAGGACTCGAAGGCAAGCGCCCTCAGTTGAGCGATCTTCGTGAGTCCGGAGCCATCGAGCAGGATGCCGATATGGTACTTTTTGTCCATCGTCCTGAATATTATCATATCTATGAGGATGAAAAAGGGCATGACCTTCATGGAATGGCTCAGATCATCATTGCCAAGCACCGTAAGGGTGCTACCGGTGATGTACTGTTACGCTTCAAGGGCGAATTTACGACCTTCCTGAATCCGGAAGATGATAAGGTTTTTGCACCTCTTCCACCACAGGACGGAGGGGAGATCATTGGCAGCAAGATGAACGGCGATAGTGATGAACCGCCGTTCTGACCAGAGCACGTAAAAATACAACAGAAAACAGGCCGGATGATCGAGAGAAACTCCGGCCTGTTTTCTGTTGCCCCTTCAGATAGCATTATTGTTCTTTGAGGATCCCTCCCTGGAACAGTCTTTGCCGTGACCCATGTGTGAGGAGGTGGTCCTGTCTTATGATCAGGGAGATAAATATATAGTATAATACAGTAGGTAAATAAATGAATCCGTAACTTTTTTTATTAAAAAAGTATTTATTTGTTTGCTTATATCATTTTAATTCCTTACCTTTGCCCGCAACAATAAATAAAGCAAATGATTCCACAGATTATACTAAGCATCATTATTCGAATTCGACTGCATCCAGTGGCCGGAAGTGATGGGGTATGTGTATAGTTTTGTAGGACTACGTATAAAAGCCTTTCTCACTTCTGGTATAGTGAGGAAGGCTTTTTTGGTAAATGAAAGTAAATGACTAACAATTTTTGAATATGAGAGACAGATTGTTTATTTTTGACACAACACTTCGCGATGGCGAACAAGTGCCGGGTTGTCAGTTGAACACGGTAGAAAAGATTCAGGTAGCCAAGCAATTGGAGCTGTTGGGTGTTGATGTGATTGAAGCCGGATTCCCCATCTCCAGTCCGGGTGATTTCAATTCCGTAGTAGAAATCAGTAAAGCTGTCACCTGGCCGGTTATCTGCGCCCTGACCCGCGCGGTACCTAAGGACATCGACTGTGCGGCAGAAGCGCTGAAGTACGCCAAACGTAAACGTATCCATACCGGACTGGGAACGAGCGATTATCATATCAAGTATAAATTCAATTCCACTCGTGAAGAGATTCTCCAGCGTGCTGTCGATGCCGTCAAATATGCTAAAAAGTACGTGGAGGATGTTGAATTTTATGCCGAAGATGCTGGCAGAACGGATAATGAGTATCTTGCTCAGGTCTGTGAGGCTGTCATTAAAGCGGGTGCTACAGTGGTCAACATCCCGGACACGACCGGATATTGTCTTCCGGATGAATATGGAAACAAGATCAAATACTTGATGGAGCATGTTGATGGAATAGAAAAGGCTCAGATTTCCACCCATTGTCATAATGACCTGGGTATGGCGACAGCTAACACCTTGCAGGGAGTCTTGAACGGGGCCCGGCAGGTTGAGGTCACGATCAATGGCATCGGTGAGCGTGCCGGCAATACTGCTCTTGAAGAAATTGCCATGATCCTGAAATGTCATAAGGATATAGGAATCGATACGAATATCAACACGACTAAAATATGCCCGACATCACGGATGGTATCCAGTTTGATGAACATGCCTGTCCAGCCTAACAAGGCAATAGTGGGGCGTAATGCGTTTGCTCATTCTTCCGGCATTCATCAGGATGGTATCTTGAAGAATGTACAGACTTATGAAATCATAGATCCTAAAGATGTCGGACTGGATAATAATGCCATTATCCTTACTGCCCGCAGCGGTCGTGCAGCACTCAAGTACCGCCTGAATGCAAATGGTATAAAGGTCTCAGAAGATAAACTCAACGAAATTTATAAGAAGTTCCTGGCCCTTGCTGACAAGAAAAAGGAAGTGACGGATGACGATGTCATCGCCTTGTCGGGTGCTGCATCAGGGGCACACAATGTCAAACTGGACTATCTTCAAGTCACTACCGGTAAGGGCGTGAAGAGTGTTGCCAGCATAGGCCTGGATATTTCCGGTGAGAAATTTGAAGAATGTTCGTCCGGTAATGGGCCGGTTGACGCGGCTATCCTTGCCTTGAAGCGCATTATCCGTAAGCAGATGACCTTGAAGGAATTTACCATCCAGGCTATAGACAAAGGATCTGATGATGTGGGAAAAGTCCACATGCAGGTGGAATATGATGGTCATATCTATTATGGGTTCGGTGCAGACACGGACATTGTAACAGCCTCCGTGGAAGCCTACATCGACTGTATCAACAAATTCAGCAATAAGTAAAATAAGAGAGAAAAATGAACACATTGTTTGATAAAATCTGGGACCGGCACGTCGTCCAGATCGTAAAAGACGGCCCTACACAACTTTACATTGACAGACTTTATTGTCATGAGGTGACTTCCCCTCAGGCTTTTGCGGGGATGCGCAGCCGGGGCCTCCGCCCTTTCCGCCCCGGACAGATCTACTGTATGCCGGATCATAATACTCCTACACATGATCAGGATCAACCTATCGAAGATCCTGTATCCCGTAAACAGATAGACATGCTGGACAAGAATTGTGCAGAATTCGGGCTCAGGGAATATAAGATGAACACACGGGACAATGGCATCATCCATGTCGTAGGCCCGGAGAAAGGACTGTCTTTGCCGGGAATGACCATTGTCTGTGGTGATTCCCATACGTCTACTCATGGGGCTGTAGGAGCTCTGGCTTTTGGCATCGGAACGTCTGAGGTCGAAATGGTCATGGCCTCCCAATGTATTTTGCAGCAGAAACCGAAGTCGATGCGGATTAATATCAATGGAAAACTGGAAGCCGGTGTAACGGCGAAGGATGTTGCATTATACCTGATGAGCCAACTGACGACATCCGGTGCTACCGGATATTTTGTGGAATATGCAGGACAGGTGGTCCGGGATATGACCATGGATGGCCGTCTCACACTTTGCAATTTGTCCATTGAGATGGGTGCGCGTGGTGGCTTTGTCGCTCCTGACGAGACCACCTTCGCATTCCTCAAGGGCCGTCAATATGCTCCTGAAGGTGCAGAATGGGATAAGGCTGTGGCATACTGGAAAACATTGAAAAGCGGCGAAGATGCGGTGTTTGATAAAGAACTCAACTTCAAGGGGGAGGACATCGAACCACGAATTACGTATGGTACCAATCCTGGAATGGGCATCGCCGTTGACGGTATGATTCCTGTGCTGTCCCAGATTCCTGCGGAGGATCAGGCTTCTTTCAAAAAAGCCTTGAACTATATGGGCTTTACCCCCGGTCAGAGGTTGCTCGGACATCCCGTTGATTATGTCTTTCTCGGAGCCTGTACCAACGGACGGATCGAGGATTTCCGGGCTTTTGCCAAAATGGTCAAGGGACATCATAAAGCTGAAGGAGTTACTGCATGGCTTGTCCCGGGCAGTTGGCTTGTTGACCGCCAGATCCGTGAGGAAGGTCTTGACAAAGTATTGGAAGCTGCGGGATTCAATATCCGCCAGCCCGGATGCTCTGCCTGTCTGGCCATGAATGATGACAAGATACCTGCCGGCAAGTATTCCGTATCTACCAGCAACCGTAATTTTGAAGGACGGCAGGGCCCTGGCTCCCGTACGATCCTTGCCAGTCCGCTTGTAGCTGCCGCTGCTGCTATCACGGGAAAAATCACAGATCCGAGAACCCTCTAAAAAGTTAGTAAAATGAAACAGAAATTTAATGTGATTACCTCTTCTTGCATCCCTTTGCCTTTAGAGAATGTAGATACAGACCAGATTATACCTGCCCGTTTCCTGAAAGCCACAGATAAGGAGGGCTTCGGGAATAACCTTTTCCGTGACTGGAGATACCATAAAGACGGAACCCCGAAAGAAGGGTTTGTCCTTAATGATCCGTCTTATTCGGGCGTGATCCTGGTGGCCGGCAAGAATTTCGGTTCAGGATCATCCCGTGAGCATGCAGCCTGGGCTATTGCCGGCTATGGCTTCAGGGTAGTGATCAGTTCCTTTTTCGCGGATATTCACAAGAACAACGAACTGAACAATTTCGTCCTTCCTGTTGTAGTCAGTGAACCTTTCCTGAAGGAACTGTTTCGTAGCATCCAGGAAGACCACAAGACACAGGTAAAGGTGGACTTGCCCCGCCAGACGGTAACGAATCTTGCAACGGGACATTCCGAGCATTTTGAGATCAACGGTTATAAGAAACACTGTCTGGAAGAAGGTCTGGACGATGTGGATTTTCTGGTGAAGAACTTAGATAAAGTTGAAGCTTGGGAGAAAGCAAACAGCCTGAGTTTCCAGGATTAAAGTAATCATGATGTGATGAATAGTGATTCAAGCAAGAAGATAATAGAAATCATGGATTCAACACTCCGTGACGGTGAACAGACCAATGGGGTCTCGTTCCTGCCTCACGAGAAGTTGATGATCGCAAAGGCTCTCCTCGATGTAGGGATAGACCGTATAGAAGTGGCCTCAGCACGGGTCTCTGATGGTGAAAAAGATGCCGTCAGCATGATCTGCAGATATGCGGCCAGCCACAATCTCCTGGACCGTATAGAGGTGCTGGGGTTTGTTGACGGTACAAAATCGGTTGATTGGATCAAGGATTGTGGGTGTCATGTCATCAATCTCCTGGCAAAAGGATCATTGCGGCATTGTAATCTCCAACTCCATAAAACTCCGGAAGAGCATATTGCTGACATAAAAGGGGTAATCGAATATGCGCATAGTCAGCATTTTACCGTAAATCTCTACTTGGAGGACTGGTCCTCCGGGATGATGCATTCCAGGGATTATGTGTACCGGATGATGGATGCCCTCAAGGATGCCGGCATCGCCCGTTTTTTACTGCCTGACACACTGGGGATCCTGAATCCTTTCAATACGAGAGACTACCTTGAAGAGATGATCTCCAGATACCCTGGGGTGAAGTTTGATTTCCATGCTCATAATGACTATGGCATGGCCGTAGGTGACTCTTTTGCAGCAGTCAAGGCAGGGGCCACCGGACTTCATGTCACCGTAAACGGACTGGGGGAACGATGTGGCAATGCACCTTTGTCCTCTGTGCAGGTGATGCTTCATGACCAACTCGGTGTCTCCACTCACGTAGATGAATCGGGACTCGTTGATGTCAGTCACCTCGTGGGAGGATACAGCGGCATCTGCGTGGCTCCGAATACTCCGGTAATCGGTGACAATGTGTTCACCCAGGTTGCAGGCGTGCATGCAGACGGGGACAAGAAAGCTCACCTCTACAGCAATGCCCTGGTACCGGAACGTTTCGGACGTCATCGTGAATTTGCCTTGGGAAAGAATTCCGGTAAGGCTAATATTATCCAGAACCTGAAAGAGCTTGGGCTTGAACTGACTCCTGAACAGACAAAAACCGTGACGAAAAGGATCACGGAACTGGGTGACAAGAAGGAGTTGGTCACACAGGATGATTTGCCTTATATCGTGAGTGATGTTCTCAAGCACAATGCGCCGGAGGATAAAGTGAAACTCGTAAGTTATATGGTATCAACGTCTTATGGTCTTAAACCTATAGCAAGCCTTAAAGTGAACATCAATGGGGTGAACTATGAAGCAGACCATACCGGTGATGGCCAGTATGATGCGTTCGTGAAAGCCATGCGCAAGATTTACAAGGAGAAACTGAATCGCACTTTTCCGATGCTGGACAACTATCAGGTCAGTATTCCCCCCGGGGGACATACTGATGCACTTGTCCAGACAGCTATCTCCTGGCATTATGGTGACCGGTCATGGCGTACCCGCGGACTGGATGCTGACCAGACGGAGGCCGCCATCAAAGCTACCTTGAAAATGCTCAATCTTTTTGAGAAAGATGAGAGCAAGAAGGGAGTGACAGCATCCGAAACTCTAACAGATAAAGAATAAAGAACTTTATAAAAAAATGAGAATGAACTTGAAAATTGCTGTTCTGGCCGGTGATGGTATCGGCCCGGAAATCATGAAGCAGGGCGTAGCTGTTCTGGACACTATCGGTGAAAAATTCGGACATACTTTCAGTTATGCACCGGCAGTCTGTGGGGCTCATGCTATCGACACGGTAGGGGATCCGTTTCCTGACTCCACCTTTAAAACCTGCATGGACTCAGATGCTGTACTTTTTGCCGCTGTCGGAGATCCTCGTTTCGACAATGATCCGACCATAAAGGTACGGCCGGAGAATGGCTTGCTTGCCATGCGCAAACAACTGAGTCTTTATGCTAATGTACGCCCGGTGGCCACTTTTGACTGTCTGCTCCACAAGAGTCCTCTGAAGGACGAGATCATCAAGGGAGCCGATTTTGTCGTGATCCGTGAGTTGATCGGGGGAATGTATTTCGGCAAGAAGCATCAAGATCATGATATGGCTTTTGATACCGACATCTACACCCGTCCTGAGATCGAACGTATCCTGAAGGTAGGATTCAAGTTTGCCATGAAGCGTCGCAAGCATCTCACGGTCGTGGATAAAGCTAACGTCCTGGCCAGTTCCCGTCTCTGGCGCCAGGTAGCCATGGAGATGGCACCGGAATATCCGGAAGTAACGACAGACTATATGTTTATTGACAATGCTTCCATGCGTGTGCTGACAGAGCCTCGTTTCTTTGACGTGATCGTCACGGAAAACACCTTTGGTGACATCCTTACGGATGAAACCAGTAGTATTACGGGATCCATGGGTTTGCAGCCATCTGCTTCACTGGGTGATCATACACCTTTGTTTGAGCCGGTTCATGGGAGTTGGCCACAGGCAGCGGGAAAGAACATCGCCAATCCGATCGCTGAAATCCTTTCTGCCGCTATGCTGCTCGAACATTTTGAATTGAAAGAAGAAGGGGCGTTGATCCGTAAGGCCGTCAATGCCAGCTTGGAAGCAAATGTGCGTACACCTGAGATTCAAGTTGAGGGTGGCAGGAAATATGGCACGACGGAAGTGGGGGCATGGATTGCCGACTATATCCGGAAGGCAGAGTGATCCTATGGCAGGAAGGACCGGATAGGGTCCGGCATCTTTCCTGATGGTTTACCCACGATGGGAGATGGGAGCATCTTCCCCGTGGGTGTTTTATTATCTGATGGATGAGAATCATTAATTTTATCTAACAGAAGCGGTGATTCTTTGGGCCATTCCACTTTTTTTGTAACTTTGCCGATAAAAATAATGACCATGCGTAAACTCTTTATGATCTGTATGCTCACCGTCTTGTCCGGAGGGGCTGTCATGGCTCAGAGTAATCAGGCTCTGAGGGATTCTCTGTCAAAAGCTACGGAGATCCTGGCTTATCATCCTGATAGTGTGGACCTGCGCTTGAAAAAAGTGGCATGGAACATCAAGTTGGAACAATGGCAGTATGCCAAGGATGATCTGGATAAGGTCCTTTACCTCAGACCGGGAAATATCGCCGGACTATTTTACCGGGCATACGTGAATGAAAAACTGGACCGGTATAATTTCGCTCGTCTGGATTATCAGAACCTGCTGGCCATCGTTCCCGGTAATTTTGAGGCAGAACTGGGACTTGCCTTGCTGGACCAGAAGGATATGCATTACACTGATGCTTATGATGAGATCAATGATCTCGTGGACCAGTATCCTGACAGTGCCGTGGCATACGCAGCCAGAGCGGGTATAGAGGTGGAAAGGAAGATGAACGATATAGCTGAGTATGATTATTCCAAGGCTTTCCAGTTGGACTCTGCCAATATAGACTATCTCCTGGACCGTGCGAACCTCAGGATCAATCTGAAACGCTTTGACGAGGCTGAAGATGATTTGAAACTGGCTGTCAAACTGGGTTATCCGAGAGGAGCGCTTATCGGCTATTATCGCAAACTCAAATATATGAAGAAGAAATAAAAACAATGATTAAAGGTATCAGCAAGAGAGATTGTCTTATTCTGCTTTTTTCCTGTCTTTTCTTTTCGGCGCTGCCGGCACAGAATACGCCGAATGCCCGGCAGGCGAGAAGGATATTCGGTGAGGCCTACGAACAAATATATGGTCCTCATGGAGCTGAATTCAATTATGCCGTAAATGTAATAGGAATTTACAAGACCTCAGGCACGATGTGGATAAAGGGGGAGAAACATAAGTTTATCGAACGTCAATGTTCTGTATGGGATGACGGCAGAGAGTTCTATAGGGTAAACCGAAAAAAAAGAACCGTAGAACTATATAATGCCGGTTCTTCGAAAAAGGACAAACTGTTTTCTAAATTTTCTTTTAGTCCTGACGATTATGACTATCATATTTCCGATAGCTGCAGTGGGTATCTGATCACCCTGGACGCCCGTCCTGGTACACGGGGCATTAAACATATCAAAGCGACCATTGACAAACATACCTTAGTCCCTAAATTACTGAAGATCAAGGTCTCTTTTTTCTGGGCAAAGGTGACGATCTATGGATTTCATAAAGGAAATATTGATGATCATATCTTTCATTTCCCGCGCTCTGAGTTTTATGGATACCGCTATATTGATAAGAGATCGGAGGACTGATCAACAGCTTTTCCAGGGACTTGGAATGACTTTCCTGTTTTCTGATCGCTCACGACAATAAGGCAGTTGATCGTGTCACCATGTCAGTTATAGCCTTCGGGCACGTTTCTTGCAATCCAGCATGAAGAATCTGGATCCGGGAAGGTTAAGGTAACCCACCCGGAAGGAATCCGGAGAGACAGGAGGTATGATGATGAAGATTGTAATGTTATTAGCAGGTTTGTTTTTCATAGCAGGATTTATTATTCAGGATACATTCAAGAACGTAGAAAACTAATTAGAGAGTTATAAGTAAAAAATGAAAGGGTCAGATGATGGATACGATCATTCATCATCTGACCCTTTTTATTTTCCCATCCGGTAACCTGTACCGTTTCCTCTTTTCAGTGAACATCCACTTTGATGACGACAACCCGCAGATGCTGGTCTGGCTCATCCGTCAGGACTTTCGCGATATGCCAGTCGCCCGGGAAGAAAATGTTAAAGTATCCGGGATGACTTTTGATGAATTTAGCCCGTTCCTTGACATAGTCATAATGGATAACATCCCGTGACAAGTCATATTTACAATTAGCCTTACTCGTATAGTGGTCAATCAGTCCGAAACCTTCAATCCCCTTTACCACATACTGAAAATCAATATGATGGTAATGACTCTCTGATCCCCGTTTTTTCAAAGAATCATTCGTACCGTCTTCCACACTAGCCACCATAGTTGTGCCGGCAATAGGATGCCGTCCGGCAGGCAGAGTCAGCAAGTCTGTATTTTGGAGCCAGTGAAACAGGGCCTTCCATTGCCCGGGGTTCTTATGATACTGCACATAAAAGTCCACATTGTTCACACTGGCATCCGGGGAGGCCTTCGTGAATCCGTTTCTCCATGAACCGGAAGCAACCCATTGTCTCGCTGTTCGGATCAGTTCCTGGTCTTGTACATAATGGGTGTAATAACCTTTGTCCCGGGCTTGAACGGAGATGGCCATTAGCAGGGACAGGCTGAAAAGGATAGATTTCTTGATGTTCATACTGATAAAGATATTGAAAAGGGGACAGATTCTCACCAACTGTCCCCGTGTATTGCTTTCAAACTTCAGGAAAGATTACAGAATAGTCTTTACTGCTTCCAGCATTCCCTTCTTCTGGATCAGGTCAAGATCTTTCGTGACCAGTGCCGTAAGACCGGGAATCGCATTGAGATCCTCTCCCCAGACATAATCATAGGAGAGAACGCCTTCAGCCACTTTCCGGGTATCTCCTGTTGCCCACAGGTCAGTCAGATGCTGCATGATCTTCGGATCATCCTTTGGCTGTATAGGAGTACCGTCAGCGCGCTGCCCACCTTTATAATAGGTAATGATGGCTGCCAGTCCGAAGACCAGTCCCTGGGGTAATTGCCCTTTACGCTTCAGATAAATTTTCACTCCTGGCAGATCACGTGTATTGTATTTCGGGAATGAGTTCAGCATGATGGAGGTAACCTGGTGGTCTACGTAAGGATTGTCGAAACGCTCAAGGACATCAGCAGCAAACTTTTTCAGTTCGTCCATCGGCAGGTCAAGGGTCTGCATGAGTTCATCAAACTGCACCTTATGGATATATTTGCCGATCACGGGATGCTGGCAGGCATCACGTACAATGTTGAGACCACTCAGGAAGGCAACAGGAGAGAGCACGGTATGAGGACCGTTCAGCAGGGTCACCTTACGGGCATGGTAAGGTTTCTCATCATCAGTGATGAGTACGTGCAGACCGGCTTTCTCAGCCGGGAATTCGGCCTTCAACTTTTCGATGGTCATATTCTCTGGCCGTTCGATCACCCAGAGGTGGAAACTTTCGGCCTGTACGACCATATTGTCCCTGTAGGAAATTCTCTGCTGTATTTCCTTGATCGTCTTACGTGGGAATCCCGGTGTGATGCGGTCTACGAGGGTAGCGCAGACATAACAGTCTTCGGTAAACCATTTCTTGAAACCTGCATAGTCCCTTCCCATATCCTCTTTCCAGAGTTCGATATACTTATAAATGCAGTCTTTCAGATGATGGCCGTTCAGGAAGATTAACTCACAGGGCATGAGGATCATTCCCGTGGCGGGATCGCCGTTGAAGAACTGATAACGATGGAAAAGCAACTGTACCAGTTTGCCGGGATATGAAGCTGCCGGCGCATCTGAGAACTTACAATTTTCATCAAAGGCGATGCCGGCTTCCGTCGTATTTGAAACGATAAAACGCATCTCAGGCTGTTCTGCCAAAGCCAGGAAAGCTTGGTTCTGTGTATAAGGGTTCAGTGCACGGCTCACACAATCTACACGTGTAATCGTATTGACAGGCTGTCCGTTTTCTCTTCCTTGCAGGTTGACGTGATAGAGACAATCCTGACCGTTCAGCATATCTACCATTCCGGAGGGAAGTGGCTCTACAATGACTACACTGCTATTGAAGTCCGTCTTCTGATCCATATTCCAGACGATCCAGTCCACGAATCCACGAAGGAAATTACCTTCACCAAACTGGATGATTCTTTCCGGCATCTCGCTCTTCGGAGCGGTATGCCTATTCAATGACTTTAATTCTGACATAATTGAGATTTGATTTTTATGTTTTAGATTTTACGTTAGTTTTTTCAGTTCTCTTGCAAAGATAGTAAAATATTCGCGATGTCCCCTTGAAAAAAGCCGGAAATCCCACGCAAACCTTTGCGAAGGGATCCCGGCAGGAATATCTTACATGGCAAAAGCATTGAAGCCTCCGTCAACTACAGCCACAGTTCCGGTTACGAAGCTGGCTGCATTGCTCATCAGATAATGGATCGTACCACAGAGTTCCTCCGGCTTGCCCATCCTTCCGAAGGGTGTCTGACGGATCACGTCTTTTCCCCGCTGGGTATAGCTGCCGTCAGGATTGGTGAGCAGGGCACGATTCTGGTTAGTAATGAAAAAGCCGGGGGCTATGGCATTCACGCGGATGCCTTCGCCGAACTTCCGGGCGCATTCCGTAGCCATATAAGCGGTGAAATTACTGATCCCTGCCTTGGCAGCAGCATAGCCGCAGACTCTTGTCATCGGGCGGAAAGCAGCCATCGATGAGAAATTGATGACGCTTCCTTTTCCAGCCTTGACCATTGGTTTGAGAAATACTTGTGTAGGGATGACAGTTCCCACCAGGTTCAGGTTGAGGACCTTTTGGAATTCTTCGGGCTTCAGGTCAAAGAAGGTCTGATCTGGTGCGATGACTGCTCCGGCCTTATTGCCTCCGGCTGCATTGAGAAGGGTATCTACTTTTCCATATTTAGCCAGAATGGCGTTGCAGTTTTGCTCGACGAGCTCCTTGTCCATCACGTCAGCCTTGAAATAGGAAGCCTCACCGCCGGCCTTCCTGATATCCTCGGTGATGGCTTGCCCTACATCTTCACGCCGGCCTAAAATGGCTACCTTCGCACCTTGCAATGCCAGGTATTTACCTATGCACCGTCCCAGTATACCGGTTCCTCCGGTAATAACTACGACATAGTCTTTGATGTCAAACAGTTCATTCATGTTCTTTGTTTTATGGATTAATTTTAAGTTGAATACTTTTTGTTCCTGGCTGCATGGTCCCCCAGGCAACCAGGGAAGGCTCTGGACTTAATCGAAGAACCCCGGTTGGTGGTATTGCAGTCCCAGTTCCCGGTCCACAGTGGCGAGAATTCCCTGCACCTGTCCCATGGCAAACATACGGCCGAGGAAGGAATACCCGGCATTATATCCCCGCTTGTCATCACCCAGCATGGTCATGCCATGATCCACACGCATAGGCAACTTCGGATCGGTCTTTTCGAAAATCCTCACCAGTTCTATGAGGTCTGCCCTTCCACCCAGATGACTGGATTCCGTAAAGTCACCATTGGGGAATACATGGCAGGAACGCAGATGGATGAATCGGGTTCTGCCGGCATATTTCCTGGCCAGTTTTACAACATCGTTCTGGGCTCCTGCCGACAGACTGCCTGCACAGAAGGTGAGTCCGTTATGGGGATCATCTACGGTGCTCAGGAGCCAGTTGATGTCTTCATCGCAGGTCACGATACGGGGAAGGCCCAGTATCTGGAACGGTGGATCATCAGGATGAACACACAAGAACAAATCATATTTGTTACATACTGGCATAATGGCTTCCAGGAAGTATTTCAAATTCTTCCGCAGCGTTTCCCGGTCTATACCTTCATATAGGGCAAGGAGCTTCTTGAAGCGTTCTACGGGATGTTCATCTCCTTCCCTGATATTGCCGGACACAAACCCCTGTGTCTTTACGATAATATTCTCGACAAGTTGGTGATCCTTTTCTGGTGTGCTCGTCTGCTTTATCTTTTCCACTTGCTGCAGGATGTCTGCTGACCAGTCCTTTTCGGCATCCTTGCGTTGCAGGATACAGATGTCAAAGTACGCAAACTCTGCCTGAGAGAAATAGAGATTATAGGTCCCGTTGGGATTGAGGTGCATCAGGTCTGTCCTGGCCCAGTCCAGAACGGGCATGAAATTATAGCAGACCGTATGGATCCCGCACGCTGCAAGGTTCATCAGACTGGTCTTGTAATTTTCTATCAGATGGTCACGATCCGGCCCACCATATTTAATGCTCTCGCTCACCGGCAGACTCTCCACCACACTCCAGCGCAACCCGTAACCTTCGATAAAGGATTTCAGGTCGTTGATTTCTTCCTTTGTCCATATTTCACCGTTCGGCACATCATGCAGGGCCGTGACAATACCTTCGATGCCGATTTCTTTCAGCATAGGTAAGGTGATCTTGTCCTTTTTACCAAACCATCTCCACGTTCTTTCCATAGATTTATTGTCTTAAAGTAACTGTTTCTTCATGTTTTGTTTTAGTCTTAGAGGCTTTTGAAAAAATTGGATCTTTCCTGTGACAATCTTTTCGGCAAACAAAGTTATAAAAAATATTGGTAAGTCGCTTTCTTTTGTGCTTGAAATCTTGCAGATTCCGAAGAAAAATCTTAACTTTGGGCAAAAAGCAGAGATGACTATGAAAAAAATCACACCCGATAATTTTGACAACCTTTATTCCGATCCCGTTGAGCAGCAGCAGATCGACTTGTTCGTGTGCCGGGAGATGGAGCGCCAGGTCCGCCGATATATCAAGGCGATGTCCGGATCCAAAGAAAGTATGGAACGTTTTATTACCAGGCTCTCCGGATTCAGTGTTCCTCAGAAAGAAGAGGCTATCGCCCGATATATTGACTTGAACAGAAAGATCATTGACGGACTGGACTGGAAGATCATCCTGGCCCGGTCCATAGCTAATTATTGTGATACTTTTGCTTATCTTTCCACTCTTATCCAGAATAGGCGTAAGATGGTTTACTATCTTCAGCGTATCAAACATACGTATATCCGCTATCATTCGGTGTTTGAAATCAATGGCAAGTTCGGAATCAAAGACCATGAAGGAAAGGTTATCATCCCGGCCGAGTATGATTTCCTGCGGACTCCTTACGTCTATGTAGATGACCTGTCCATGGTTCCTGTCATTGCAGAGAAAAATGGGAAGATGGGACTGATCCTGCCGGACTATAAGAATACGGTAGTTGCGCAATTCGTGTATGATGATATTGCCCTGAGGGACAAATATCCCTATTTTGAGGCTAAAAAGGGAAAGAAGAAGGGTATTCTTAATACGGACGGCAGTTTCCAGGAATATGGTTCCGGCAAACCGGAAGGTAAAAAGACCGTGACTGCTCAAATCACTCAAGACAAAAAAGACCAGAACTGAATCTTTTCACATTGACCAACTCTCTCAGCAATCAAATAAGGACTAATTACCGGAAAAACGAAGAAGGAAAAAGGAAAATAGACCCTTGTGAATATTTTTTTCGCAAATTAATTAAGAATTTGTCAAAAGATGTTATTTCTATTTGTTTTGTAATAAATTAGTTTGTATATTTGTCCGAGTACTAAAAGGGTGACTTTATAGAAACGTAAAATTATGGCAAAATATAATATCACGGTGAGGAAAGATAGAGAGGTGGCTTACCGTACACTGGTCAGCCCAAACATGATGGAAGAACTCAAACAAAAGATACTTGAGGTCATCCTCATCCAGAAAAAATATAAGGATAAAGATTATTCGGCAAAGAAACTGGCAAAAGACTTAGGAACTAATACACGATACATTTCGGCTGTGGTCAATGTGAAATTCCACATGAATTATACCTCTTTCGTCAATAAGTTTCGTATTGAGGAGGCAATGTCTCTTCTGGTAGATCATCGACATAACGACTTGAATATGGAAGATATATCGGACATGGTCGGCTTCTCTAACAGACAGTCTTTCTACGCCTCATTCTATAAGATTAACGGTTGTACTCCCCGTGAGTATAAGATGCGCAATATTGCATGGCATCCCTCTATAAAAGACAAGAAAAAAAGAGGGGGGAGAAGGACCGTAAAAGCAAATGCATAACGAAATGAAACTGAAAAAATTTGAGTATGCAAACGAGAAGTTTGCAGATCTGCAACTCTTACGTTATCGCCTGAATGGTTTCGATGATCTCTCTCTTTCTCAGAAATGCTATGTCTACTGTTTGTCAAAGGCTGCCCTCTATGGGAGGGACATCACTTTCGACCAACAGGGGGAATATAATCTTCGCATCCGTAAGACGCTTGAAACAGTCGTTGATTCCTATAGCGGGTCTCCTGAAGATCCGGACTTTATAGCTCTTGAAATCTATCTGAAGAGGGTCTGGTTTTCTAACGGGATCTATCATCATTACAACTGTGAGAAATTCATTCCTGAATTTTCACGGGATTTTCTTTGTGACGAGATTCTGAAGATCAATCCTGATGATTTGCCCTTGCGCCACGGTGAAAGTGTAGAGGCTTTCATGAAAGATCTTTTTCCGGTGATCTTTGATCCTGCAGTCCTTCCCAAACGGGTCAACCAGGCTCCTGGCGTTGATTTGGTCAGGACCTCTGCCTGTAATTTCTATGAGGGTGTCACTCAGCAGGAGGTGGAGCAGTATTATGCGCAGAAAAAAACTGATGAGTATGAACAGCCGTCATGGGGGCTTAACTCTAAGCTCATCAGGCATGATGGGGAAATAGAGGAACAGGTATGGAAGGCTGATGGCCTGTATGGACCGGCAATCAGGAAGATCGTGGAATGGTTGCTGAAAGCGCGTGACTTCGCGGAAAATGATGAACAGAAGAAGGTTATCGGCCTTCTGGTGAAATACTACCGTTCTGGAGACCTGCGTGACTTTGACCGTTTCTCGATTGAGTGGGTAGGACAGCACGAAGGGGATGTAGATTTCATCAACGGTTTTATCGAAGTGTATGGTGATCCTCTGGGACTGAAAGGAACCTGGGAGGGTTTCGTTGATTATAAGGATCCCGTAGCTACAAGGCGTACACGGCTCATCTCTGAAAATGCACAGTGGTTTGAAGACCATTCACCGGTGGATCCCCGTTTTCGCAAGCCTCATGTCAAAGGTGTTACGGCAAATGTGGTCTGTGCGGCCATGCTTGGAGGTGATGAGTATCCTTCTTCTGCTATTGGCATCAATCTGCCCAACGCTGACTGGATCAGGGCTGAGAAGGGGAGCAAGAGTGTAACCATCGGAAACCTGACAGATGCCTATAACCAAGCGGCGAAGGGGAACGGATTCATGGAAGAATTTGTGATTGATCAACCTACCGTTGACTCAATCAAGAAATACGGTGACCTGACGGATGACTTGCATACTGATTTGCATGAATGTCTGGGACATGGCAGCGGGCAACTGATGCCGGGAACGGACCCGAATGCACTCAAGGCGTACGGCAATACGGTTGAAGAGGCGAGGGCTGATCTGTTCGGCTTGTATTACATTGCTGATCCGAAACTGGTAGAGTTGGGTCTTCTGCCTGACCATGAGGCTTATAAAAGCCAGTATTATACGTACCTGATGAACGGGGCGCTCACTCAATGCATGCGCATCAGACCGGGACAGGAGATAGAGGAGGCTCACATGAGAAACCGGGCACTGATAGCCAACTGGGTTCTTGAACATGCTGACGGTGCTGCTGAAATCGTGGAACAGGAGGATAAGCATTATCTTAAAGTAAACGATTACAGTGCACTGCGTGATCTCTTTGCCAGACTTCTGGCTGAAATCCAGCGGATCAAGAGTGAGGGGGATTATCAGGCCGCCAGACAACTTGTGGAGCGGTATGGTGTAAAGATCGATCCGACCATTCATAAAGAGATCCGGGAACGCTATGCACAACTCCATATTGCTCCTTACAAAGGTTTTATCAATCCTAAGTTTCAGCCGGTCCGTGATTCTAAGGGAACGGTCACGGATGTGAAGGTCGATTACACCGAAGGTTATGCAGAGCAGATGTTGCGCTATTCCCGTGATTATGCAACATTAGTATGAGAGTATTACCGTTATGAAAGAAGAGACAAAGGAAAAGTTGAATGCCATCAAGCGTTCCTTCCGTTTGCGGATGAACCGGCCTGCCGCTGATTCCATGCGAGAGAAGGGACTGGACTACAAAATCAACTGGGGCGTCAATTTTGTGGAGTTGAAGAAGATGGCGGGGGAGTATGGTAAAGATTACGACCTGGCCATAGAACTCTGGAAGGAAGATATACGAGAATGTAAGATTCTGGCTACGCTGATAATGCCGCCGGAAAAGATGCTTCCGGATATTGTTGATGTATGGATGGAACAGATCCGGGGACAGGAAATGGCAGAGATGATTGCCTTCAACCTGTTGCAGTATGTCGATTATGCCCCGATGCTCGCTTATCAGTATATTGCATCAGACAAGGAGACTTATCAGATTACCGGATATTCTCTGCTTGCACGACTGTTCATGAAAGGGCAGGAACCTAATTCACGTGGTATCAATGAGTATCTTGACCAGACAGTGGCAGCATTACAGAACAAGTCATTGGGTGTACGCCATGCAGCAGCCAACTGTGCCCGTCGTTTCGCTCAGTTGGGTGAAGTTTATTCCCGTATGGCTAAAGCAGCATTGAAAGGTCTCATCGAGATATACTGAATCGACTCAATAAGAGTTACCAATAACGAATTATCCTGAACCCAATAGGACTCAATTTCAATCTTGATATTTGCGTTATTTCGGACTGTCTATTATAAATTGAATGACACCCAGTCTAAGGACTGAATGCCATTCTCTGTTTTTTTAGGACAAGTCTTCCTTACGACTGGGATCACGGTTTATGACAGTACCGTTGGCCTGGTGCGTAGCCAGGACAAGGACCTCAGCGATCTGTACATGCTCAGGAGCACTGGCAGCATAGAAGGCCACATCAGCTATATCATCACCGTTCAAAGGATGGATTCCCTGATATACGTGGTCAGCCTTGCCCTCGTCCCCTTTGAAACGGGTCACGCTGAAATGAGTCTCCACCAGTCCGGGTTTGATGTCCGTCACTCTGACACAGGTATCTGCGACGTCTATACGGAGTCCGTCCGTAAGAGCTTTCACAGCAGCTTTTGTAGCGCAGTATACATTTCCACCGGCGTATGCAGCATCACCGGCTACGCTGCCAATGTTGATGACATGTCCATGATTACGACTGACCATTCCCGGCACGATCAGGCGCGTCATGGTGAGCAAGCCTTTGACATTGGTATCAATCATGACATCCCAATCCTCCGGATTACCCTGGTATTCTTTATCCAGACCCAATGCCAGTCCGGCATTGTTGATGAGCACATCAATTTGCTTCCATTGATCTTCCAGGGATTCTACGGCTTTGCGGGCAGCCTCACGGTCACGGACATCAAAGACCAGTATCTTGGTTTTCACACCTTCCTGCCGGAGCTCTTCAGCCAACGCTTTGAGTTGGTCAGCTTTTCTACCAGTGAGAATGAGATCATATCCACCTTGGGCAAATTTCCTTGCACAAGCTTCCCCGATACCACTTGTCGCACCTGTTACTAAAACAATTTTCTGATTCATTATTATCGTTGTTATTATGATTAAACTTTCATCCGGGGAGGAAAAAATATCTTCCCCGGAGTTCCATCCGCAAAGATAAGTAAATTACTTTAAGGGATGGGCCGAGAACCGTAATTTTAAATTAATTTTTCAGTTGTTTTTCCCTTTCTCGTCTATAAAAGTCCATTTAAGAAGTCGAATGAAATAATTCTGTTTTTTGTGTCCGGATTAAGAAAAAACATATATATTTGTAACATGATATCTGCAAAATTAGAAAATGTGCTTCATCTGTTCAATGATGAAAAGAAAAAAAAGGATGTTGACCTCGTCCTGTCTACAGGCGGGGCACGTGGCCTTGCACATATCGGCGCCATCCTGCAATTGGAAGAAATGGGCTATCATATCCGCTCCATAGCCGGTGCCTCAATGGGTGCTTTAGTCGGAGGATTATATGCTGCAGGAGGTCTTGGAGATTTCAGGGACTGGATGAAAACCATTGACAAGAAAAAGATTCATCAGTTGTATGATTTCTCATTCAGCCTCAATCATATTGTGAAGGGTGACCGTATCATGAAAGCATTGAATCAGGTTGTCCCGGATCGGAATATTGAAGATTTGAGCATTCCTTTCTGTGCCGTTGCGGCAGATGCCGTAAGTGGTAAAGAAATCATTTTCAGGAAGGGAAGTATGTATAAGGCCATCCGGGCCTCCATCTCCATACCTGTTTTTTTCAATCCTGTCCGTCAGGGTGAAAGGATGTATCTGGATGGGGGACTGGTCAATCCTCTTCCTCTGAATCGGGTTAAGAGAGATAAGAAAGCGCTTCTTGTAGCTGTTGATGTAAGTGGTCATGACTATAAGGGCGAAATCATGATGAATCAGTTGATCAAACAGAGAAATATTGATCATTCCTTTGCTTTGGCCGTACTGAACAAGATGCTGCCTCACGGAATGGATCTGGATCTGAATTATGTATCATTACTTAATCGCACTTATTCCATCATGATTCACCAGAATACCAAATTAGCCCTGAAAGTGACTCCTCCGGATATTTATGTGGAAATTCCGATGAGCCGCTATTCCACCTTTGATTTTGACAAATCCGAGCGGCTTATTGCTATTGGAAAGACAAAAACCAGAAAGATGGTTGAGCATTTCTTGGACTCTGGAAAGACTCAGATTGAATCTGCTTAAATGTGAAAATGGCAAATGAACGTTAATAGCCTTCTCGATTTGGTTAACAAGTGTTATAAATCGTAGTCTTTTCCGTTGGAAATTTGTTCTGTATCTATTTTTCCTTTATCTTTGTGTCAGTTTTCCAGTGGAAACTTTTTCCGATTGAGAATTATAACGGACAACACAATAACAAAGAAAGGATGAGTGAATGATATGGAAACAAAACGAATAGCCCTTATGGCCATGGCAATTCTGACCTTTTCAGGTTTTGGTTATGCCAGGGCATCGGCAGAGAAAGAAAATAACATACAGCAAACTGAAAAAAAGAAGGAGAGTGAGAAAATGAAAGTAACAGAATTAACAGCAGATGAATTCAAGGACAAAGTGATGGACTATGAGAAGAACCCCACAGTGTGGAAGTTCAAGGGTGACAAACCCGCCATCATTGATTTTTATGCCACCTGGTGTGGCCCGTGCAAAGCAACAGCTCCGGTAGTAGAGGATATTGCCAATGAGTACGCAGGAAAGATCGATGTATATAAGGTCGATGTTGACCAGCAAGAGAAACTTGCAGCCCTGTTCGGCATTCAGTCCATTCCTACTATTCTCTTCATTCCGAAGGAAGGCGTGCCAAAGAAATCGGTAGGCGCCATGATGAAGAGCCAGTTTGAGGATGTCATCCGTACGGAACTGTTGAAAACTGAATAGATTACGACTTGATTGTAACAAAGCGGGGTGCCGGCAGGTGCCGGTAGTCCGCTTTAATGATAAACAGGGACTATGGATCAAAAGTGCATTTGCAACATCAGAAGGGTATACCGGGCCATTTCAGCCTTTGAAAATGATATGGAAGAGGCATTCGGGTTGAACATCAATGAAGCCATGCTGCTTTGTATGCTGTCAGAAACCGAAGATCCGTCATCAAGTGAGATTGCCGGCAGGATGGGCCTGTCACATTCCAATGCTTCCAAGGTCATTGCCTCGTTGGAGAAAAAAGACTATGTATCAAGGCATATCTGTCAGGAAGATAAGCGGAGCATGCACTTCAACCTGACACAGAAAGGCAAGGACCAACTGGAGAAGTTGAATTGCCAGCAGATCCAGTTACCTGAATGCCTGCAGAAATTAAGTCTGTTTTAAGTAATAAATCAATACCAAACCGTGGTAAGTTTGTCTCCACGGCTTGGTAAGTTCCTTTCCAAGGCCTGGTAAGATTGTCTCCAAGGCCTGGTAAGTTTCTTTCCACGGCCTGGTAATTTTTTCGTCATGATGTCAGTGAATATTGAAATCACAGGAAAGGGTAACCATTTTTTATACCTATAGTTTCTTTTACCGAATATTTCTTGGTTTTGTTATTCATTTTCTGAATAGATGATATTATCTTATAGAAATAGAAATGCCCGTAATAATATTATTTCTATAGTATGAAGTAGAAGGAGAAAATAAGCTCTTGAAATTACGCTCGGATACAAATTCAAGATCTAAATACTACCCATTACTGGATACCTAAGTGATAAAAGGCATGATTATTCCAGAAGCATTCAATCGCATGATTATTTTATGTGATCTGACTGAGAATTTTATAATATTTATCATGAAATAACAAAAATTCCTAAAAAAGTTGTATATTTGTCTTTATCATACCAGAAACCTAATCATCTTTCAAGTCTATGCAGAAAGAATATATGCGACTAATAAGAATATTGAAATGTATGTTGCTCATAATGCTATCCGGTACATCAATGATGGTATATGGGCAGAAAAAGAAAATTAATGTCAAATTGGACACCATCCCTGTTGTCAGTTTTGCACCCCAACTAGACCAGCAACAGATGAACAAGGGACTCATACAGAATGCACTTGATGCCATTTCAGGCAAGGCTGCAGGTGTAAATGTGGAATCCTCAGGAGCTGATAGAGTAGCCATGCTCAACAGTGTCCGTGTGCGTGGTACCACTTCTCTTACAGGAGGAAATGATCCGCTTGTCATCATTGATGGCGTCTATTCAGATCTTGCCACACTTGCAACGGTCTATCCAGCCGATATTGAAAGTTTTACTATTCTTAAGAATGCTTCCGAGACTGCACAGTTTGGATCGCGTGGCGCCTCCGGTGTCATTGAAGTGCGGACCAAGCGAGGCCATGGTGGGAAGTTTCACATCTCCTATGATGGCAACACGGGAGCAGAAGTGAGATACAAATACCTTGACATGCTTGATGCTGCAGGCTATCGGGCTACGGCCAAGAGTCTGGGAACCAACTATAATGATCTCGGCTTTAACACCAATTTCCAGAAGGAGATCAGTCGTACAGGGCTGGTTCAGAATCATCATATAGCCTTCAGTGGCGGCACGGATCAGTCAAATTATCGTGCCTCTCTCGGTATGATGGATAATCAAACCATTATCCGTTCAAAGGATTATAACAATTTTGTCGCCAAGCTCGATATCTCCCAACTGGCCTTTGATGACAAGATGAAGATCGATTTTGGTGTCTTTGGGTCTTCCCAGAAGGACAATAACATCTATGATACCCAGATGCTGTTCTATTCATCAGCTGCCATGAACCCCACTTATCCTTATAAAGCCTACAATGGGAGTTATGTAAAGAATGGCACAGCTTCTCAGATTGCCCCTCCTGGTGCCTTGATTCAGGAATGTAACGACACGAAGGATCTTAATTTCAATACCCATCTCCAATTATCCTATTCCTTGCCATACGGTATGGAATTAACGGCTATTGGAGCCTACTCTTACAGTTCACGAGAAAATGCCAAATTTGCGCCGACATGGGTATGGTCACAAGGCCTTGCCTATCGGAGAGAGACGAAAACAGAAGAGTGGATGGGGCATATTGACCTGAACTGGAATCATACCTGGAACATCCATCATGTCGATGCCACAGTGGAAGGAGAGTACCAGAAGAATAGGACTACCGCTTTCTGGACACAGGTTAAAGGTTTTACCACTAATGCTTTCGGTTACAATAATCTTGCTGCTGCCTCGACGATACCATACGGAGGAACAGGCAGCAGCTACCAGGACCCGAGGCTGGCTTCTGCGATGCTGGTAGCCTCTTATATGCTCCTTGACCGCTATTCGCTGGATGCCTCGCTACGAGCCGATGCCTCTTCGATGGTCGGAAAGAATCATACTTGCGGACTTTTCCCTTCTGTTTCCCTTACCTGGGATATGAAAAAGGAAAAGTTCCTGCGGGACCTTCCTCAGATCTTCATGTTGAAACTTCGCGCAGGTTACGGTCGTACCGGAAACCTGGGGGCCATCAGTTCCTATCTTACGCTGAACAGCCGTGAGCCTGTCGGTATCGTATCCTATAATGGTTCACCTACAGTGACAATGGGGGAGTTGCGTAATAGTAATCCTGACTTGAGGTGGGAAACGAGAAGTACTTTTAATATAGGTATGGATCTCGGACTGCTCAATAATCGGATCCTGATGACGGCAGAATATTATTATTCCAAGACCACTAATATGCTCTATGAGTACGATGTGCCCGTGCCCAACTATGCTTTTGACAAACTATTGGCCAATATCGGTTCAATGTCAAACAGTGGTTTTGAACTCGGCCTTGGTTTTGTGCCGATCTCCCATAAAGATATGGAACTGAATATCAATGTCAATATGTCCTGGCAGAAGAATAAATTAATATCCTTAAGTGGCTATTATAACGGTAACTATATGTCAGCATCGAATATCACGGCCCTCGGAAGTCTGAATGGGGCAGGCCTCCATGGTGGTGATGCCAACATCCTTTACCAGATTGTCGGCCAGTCGCTGGGCGTATTCTATCTGCCTCATTGCACAGGCATCGTAGATGATGGCAACGGGCATAAGAAATATCAGATCGCTGATCTGAATAATGATGGCAAGATCGATTTAAGTGATAATAGTGCGGACAGGCGCATTGCCGGACAGGCTACTCCTAAAATGACCTTGGGCTCCAATATCAGTTTTCGTTACAAGAACTATGACATCACTTTACAGATGAATGGTGCTTTCGGACATAAGATATTTAACGGTACGGCACTCAGTTATATGAACATGTCGAGTTTTCCTGACTATAATGTTTTCAAGAAAGCTCCCGCAGCCGACATTGTTGATCAACGAGTGACCGATTACTGGCTGGAATGTGGCGACTACCTCAATATCGATTATGTCACTTTAGGCTGGAATGTACCTGTCAAAAGCAAATATATCAGTGGTCTGAGGCTCTCCTGTAGTATTAATAATCTGGCAACGTTTACCCACTACAGTGGACTTACGCCAATGATCAATAGTTATATTGTTAACAGCACACTCGGTATTGATGACAAGTGGGGGTACCCCGTCTATCGCACATTCTCAGTCGGCGTGAATATACAATTTTAAATCCTTGACCATGAAACGACTTTCTTACTTGATATTACTATTTCCACTGCTGCTTGCTTCTTGCCTTGATGAAACCGTTAAGGATCGCCTGACGGAAGACAACACCTATTCGTCAGCATCCTCACTCTATGTCAATGCCGTCGCCACTCTGTATAATTATATTGGCGGCAACCAGGACAGCCAGGGGCTGCAGGGTACCTATCGGGGAGTCTATGACTACAATACCTTCAGCAGTGATGAAGCGATCATCCCTGTCCGTGGCGGAGATTGGTATGACGGAGGATTCTGGGAAAACCTCTATACCCATAACTGGTCGGCAAGTGATGGGTCACTTTACGACACCTGGAAATATCTTTATAAGGTAGTAGTACTCTGCAACCAGTCACTGATCATAATAGACAAGAATAAGTCATTGCTTACCGATACTCAATATCAGTCCTTCCGTGCAGAGGTCAGGGCCGTGCGGGCACTCTATTATGCCTATATCATGGATATGTATGGCAATATTCCCATAGCCAGCGACACCATCACGGTAAAGAATGCCAGGCAGTACTCCCGTCCGGAAGTGTTTCGCTATATCTTCAGTGAGCTCCAGGAGGTAGAGCCTCTGTTACCTGATGAACATAGTAACTATGAAGGCAATTATTATGGCCGCGTCACCCGGCCGGTAGTTCATTTCCTTCTTGCCAAACTGGCTTTGAATGCGGAGGTGTATACGGATTCTGTATGGACCGATGATGAGCGGCCGGAGGGCAAGGATATTTTTTTCACGGTGGACGGCAAGCGCCTCAATGCCTGGCAGACATGTATTGCCTATTGTGATAAGATCACCGATGAGGGATATACTCTGGCTGCCAACTATGCCAGTAATTTCTATATCCATAATGAGAACTCTCCGGAGAATATCTTTATTATTCCAATGGATAAAATCCTCTACAGCAACCAGTACCAGTATCTCTTCCGTTCCCGCCATTATGCTCAGGGGAGCGCTATGGGAATGGGAGCGGAAAATGGCTCGTGTGCTACCATTTCCACTGTGCATGCTTATGGTTATGGCACGGACAGTATAGATAGCCGTTACGCCATCAACTTCTTCTCAGATACGGTAAGGATCAATGACAAGGTGGTAAAACTCGACGATGGTGAACCTTTGATATATCGACCTTTGGAGGTGAAGATCAATCTTACCAACAGTCCGTATATGCAGACGGCAGGAGCAAGAGAGAAAAAGTATGAAACTGACCTGACAGCCTATAATGATGGAAAAAATATTGATAATGATATTGTTCTATATCGTTATGCGGATGTCCTGCTCATGAAGGCTGAAGCAGAAGTTCGGAACGGTGCTGATGGAGATAAAGAACTGAATGAAGTACGGAGCCGCGCGGGGATGCCTTATCGCAAGGCTACATTGCAAAATATCCTTACCGAGCGGCTGCTGGAATTGATGTGGGAAGGCTGGCGCCGCCAGGATCTGATCCGTTTTGACCTCTTTCACAGAAGTTATGATCTGAGGACTGCTTCTGCAGGTGAAGCGGATAGGCATACTATTGTTTTCCCTATACCTCAAAAGGTGTTGGATCTGAATACTTCCATCAAGCAAAACACCGGATATTAGGCACAAAAAACATCAGGGGCAAACATGAGATCTGTCTGCCCCTGATTTCTTCTCATAAAGTTAAGAAGAACAACAACCTTTTTACCTATTGATTATCTGGAGACGGACGGTCCTGGCCAGAGGGTCCACCATGACCACGTCCAGGCATCATTTTCTGATAAGTCTGATACTGACTGTCAGAAAGAATACTCTTCAACTGACTTTTATACTCCTGCATCCTGGCCCTATGCTCCTTCATCTTCGTTTTCATCTCTTCGGTCATTTCCGACCGCATATCCATGCCGGAAGAAACAGAGCCATCCATCTTCGAAGGCCTTTTACCAAAACCTTGTCTCTGAAACAAGTCTTTATACTCCATGTTCAAAGCAGCTACTTTAATTTTCTGCTCATCATTTAACCCCAATTTGCCAGTCATCAAAGAGGTCATTTCCTCGGGGGTCATCTGTTTGGGCATTTTTTGTCCATAACCGTTCTCGCCTTGTGCCATAGCCATTGTCATAGACAAGAGGGCTACAAATGTCAAAAGAATTTTCTTCATAATAAAATAGGATTAATAATCAATCATTCTATATTTTCATACTCTTTACTTTTGACGTTGGGAAATCGAGAAAGTTTATTTCAGGAAATGGTATTTTCTGTTAAATAGTCCTCCTACTCAGAACAGCAAAGCCTTGAATGTCATCCCGCAGTTTCCAATATCATGCTGACTTTGTCCTGATGGACTGATCCCTGTCCCTTTCGGTTTTGTCCTTAAAAAACTTTTATAAAGGAAAATAATGACATTGAAATCTTAAATTTGAAGTTTTTTTATGAATTATTAATCTATTCTTTCATTAGTCAAGAAAAAATGACTACCTTTGTAATAAATAATAGAATTTAAACTTAATAAAAATCCATGATGAAGAAAATCCATATCATTATTTTTACTTTTACTGTATTGGCCGGTTTTTCATTGATTTCATGCAATAAAGACGATGATAATGGCCGGAAAGAATTGACCAAAGCGGAAATCGGGGAAGCTCTAATGAATACGACCGGGGAATATACCGGCCCTATGACTTTTGGAATTAATGAACTATATAAACCAAATTCAACCAGGATAAAAATAGACACTGTATTTAATATGAAATGGTCCGTAAAGAAAGATACTACCCTGATCATTGACCATATTCCTATGAAGGCTTTGGCAGACTTTATTACTGATACGGATCTGAAAGAAGCATTGATGAGCGCTCAGCCGCAAGCATTGACTTGCCATATCGACTTCTTCGATAATGATCCTATCCAATTCTACCTGACAAATATCAAACCACAAACTTACTATGTTACTTATGGTGGAAAACAGCACGAGGTAACTATCGATTATGATACAAGGTCTTTTAGTCCTTCATGGGGAGCTTTCGATTATCAAAGATCAAATGACTTCTTTGCAAACATTTTTGCAGATAAGATAAAGGTAGATGGAGTGGTAGAAGACAAAATTGGTTTTACATCTAACTGCATCTGTGTCACTACGAAAAAGGATGGGCGTCCTTTCGATATTCATTAGTTGATCTGGAGACAAATCCGGGTGTTGAAGAAAAAAGATGACTATGGATCTCTTCTCTATATATCTCTTTTCTGAATAAGGGGGGAGCTTTTATGATCTGATTCGTACATGTTATGTTTATCCTATAAAAAAGAATACTAATATGAAAAAGAAAAATGGCCTCATGGTTCTTATTACCTGCATTCTATTCGCTGCATTCAGCATGAATGCTACAGCCAAAAACAAGAGAATGGTTGAACGTGGCATGGATAAACAGGAGGTTATGGAGATTCTTGGAAAACCGAGATCCACGAGTTTCAACCAATATGGAGAACAATGGGTATATATCAAATATGGGAGTTTGCTAGACACTCATAATGATAAGATTATCATTGGTTTCGACCGGAATGACAGGGTCATCAGCTATCAGGATATTCTTGTTCCTGCAAAAGATCCTGTTGACGACATGACAACAAACCCGCTGCCACCTCAGAATATGCTGCCCATTGGCCATATCCCTATGCCCCCTTATCCCTATGATGACTATTGCCTGAATGACCATGATTTCTCTATCTTGTACGATAAGGTCCGGGATGGCAGTTTTGATGATGATAAATATAATCTTATCGAAGTGGCAAGTCTGGGATGTTACTATACCTGCAACCAATGTGCCCGGATCATGGGACTGTTTTCCTTTGCAGATGATAAACTGAAAGCGCTAAGGTATATGGCACGCCACATCGTTGATCCGCAGAATGCGTACAGCATCTATCGGCTATTCGACTTCAGTGATGATAAAGAAAAGGCAGCTCAGATCATTCAAGGCAGATGAATCGTCTCTAGTCTGACTTATAAGACTTTAATCTCTGATGATTTAAAAAAATTACAAAGAAAAAGAATAAATGCGGAATTTATTGTTTAACTTTGTACTGTTTGTGCAGTAAAAAATCAATCAGAAATTATGGAGACTATTTATTCATTATTCAAGTTGCAAGTGAACACTTGTCCTGACACTTTGGCAGTAATGGACGATCACCGGCAGCTCACCTTTGCCCAACTGGATCAACTCATTGATACCATTGCTTCTAAATTCTTGAATAATCACCCGAAGTTTATCGGTATCGTAATGGATCACAGCGTAGAGATGATAGCCTCCATTCTTGCAGTCATCAAGGTAGGAGCAGCATATATTCCTGCCGAACCATCTTTCCCTATCGAGCGGATCCGTTATATGATGAAGGAATGCGATATTGACTTTCTCATCACTCAGCGGAAATATGCAGCAGGCATAGATGACGGATTCCGCAAACTGCTTATAGAACAGGGACAGGAGTGCCGGACAGATATCTATATCGACGACATGTCGGAACCGGAAGGGCTGGCTTATGTCCTGTATACTTCAGGGACATCAGGTGAGCCCAAAGGGGTATGTGTCAGCAACCATAATGTCTGTCATTACGTGCACGCCTTCCAGAATGAATTTCATCCCAAAGAGGGTGACCGTATGCTCCAATATTCGGTGTGCTCATTTGATATCTTCGTAGAAGAGATGTATACGACGCTCCTTTCCGGGGCTGCACTCTGTATCCCGTCGGAGAAGACGAAGGCGGATATTCCTACATTGATGAATTATATTGAAAGTAACGGGATCACGGAGCTGAGCGGATTCCCTTACCTGCTGCTGGAGATGAACAAACTGGAACGTATCCCTGCCAGTCTCAGACTGCTGATCAGTGGAGGTGACGTATTGCGAAAGAAGTATGTCACGCATCTCTTGTCTCAGGTACTAGTATATAATACATACGGTCCTTCGGAAACTACTGTGTGTGCTTCCTATTATAGATGCAACGACGGTTATGCGCTGGATGATGGCACTTATCCCATCGGCAAACCTGTGTCAGGGGTGGAGATCACTATCCAGGACGAAAACGGAAAAGTGGTGAAGGATGGAGAGACTGGTGAAATCTGCATCTACGGTGATGGTGTATCACAGGGATATGTAGGCAATAAACCTGAACAGGAGAATTTTATAGAACTTGGAAAGGGGCAGCGGATGTATAAGAGCGGGGATCTCGGCTATATCCTTCCTGACGGTAATATCGCCTTTCTCCGTCGGAAGGATAAGCAGGTGATGATTCTCGGTAAACGTGTGGAGTGTGATGAGGTCGAGAACCTGCTCAATACCTGTAAAGAGGTAGAGAAGGGGGTTGTCTGTGCTTATACTGACCGCAACCAACTGTCATATCTTGTGGCTTATATCGTACCGCGGGATGAAGATAACTTCGACTATCACGAACTTCGCAGGAAGCTCTCCCGGTATCTTACTCCATTCATGATACCGGAATTTTTTGTCAAGATGTCATCGCTGCCTATAACTGCAAACGGGAAGGTGGACCGTAAGGCATTGCCTGTCGTGTTGAAAGAATGGAAAATATAAGAATATGGAAAAAATCATCATCACCCGTGCCGGGCTGGAAGAGATGAACAGCCTGATGGAATGGCGGATGGAAGTATTGCATCATGTGTTCTCGCTGCCCGATGATCTGGATACGACCCTACTGGAAGCTGAGAACCGTCGTTATTACCAGCAGCAGATTCCCCGCGGAGGGCATATCGCCTGTTTTGCCCGAATCGGCAAGGTGACAGTAGGGTGCGGAGGTGTCTGTATCTATGAAGAAATGCCTTCTCCAGACAATGCCAATGGCAAGTGTGCTTATCTGATGAATATTTATTGCCGGGAACCTTACCGGCATCGCGGGGTAGGACACGCCATTGTCAGCTGGCTTGTAGGACAGGTTCAAGACCAGGAGATCAGGAAAATCTATCTGGAGACATCAGACAGCGGACGCCCGCTTTATCAGTCACTGGGGTTCAAGGATATGAAAGATATGATGCACATAGAAGAGTCATGAAAAATCTGAAAAAAGAAACCACACAGATTGGAAACCGGTTTTGCAGAGTCTACGCCATGGACAGCCCTTCCTTCCTGCTCATTCAGTCAATGGGACAACAGGAGGTTATGGGTATGGACCATGAAGTGAAACTGATCGAACAGGGAAGCCGTAAGGCGTTTGTCATGGCTGCCTTCGAGATTTCCGACTGGGAGAGAGAACTGACACCATGGCCTGATCCGGCTGTATCAAAGGATCCAACGGTGGGGTTGTGTGCCAGGGAGACCTTGTCATACGTTGAACAGCACTTATTACCGTGGTTATACCAGCATTATGGAAATCTACCCTGCATTATCGGCGGTTACTCTCTGGGGGCATTGTTCGCCCTGTGGGCGTCATCAGAATCAGACTCTTTCGAGGGAGTGGCAGCTTCTTCACCTTCTATATGGATCAGGGACTGGCTGGAATATTCGCAGGCACACCCTACAAGGGCAAAACATGTATACATGAGCCTTGGAGACAAGGAGGAGTTTGTGAAGGATAAAGCGATTTCACAAGTAGGCAACAATGTACGGGAGTATCACAAGGCATTGATTTCCCAACTGGGAAAATCCGGTACGGTATTGGAATGGAACAGGGGTGGCCATTACCAGAACGGGGATGTACGGACAGCCAGAGGTTTTGCCTGGAACTTGAACGTGTTATAATTCTTTATTCACAGATACTTGAATAGGTGATAATTTGCCTTGCCATTATTTCTTGGTATGTCTATAGGCATTATCCTATAAGGACAGGTTCCTTAGCAATGGCATACGGTTCATCTCTCTAACCGTTAGCAATAAGGCCCTATGAGGTTAAAATAGTTTAAGCCCAAATAAAAACGGCATATTTAGGATCATTTTATAAAGTTGGATTATTTGTTTGAGGAATAAAGTAGCTCAAATAATATGATTATTTTTTACAGTATATTCTCTTAGAGTCTTTACACCTGATAGTCTGTAATTCCCAGACGGTTTCCTGACGGGTCGTCGAACTCCACAGCCCAGCCTGTCGGTATCCTGAAAGGTTCAGACAAGAAGTGTACACCTTTTGCCTTCATTTCCAGACAGACTTTCCGCACATCTTCCACCTCTATCCATATAGCAGGTCTGGCATCGGGATATTTGTGTTTGTCCTTGATAATAATAGCCGGTTCATCTTTTCCGATACGATAGGCCGTCATGCCTTTTTCAGGAAAGTCAAATTTCACGCGCAGGCCTAAAGTCTGTGAATAAAACTTCCGTGCCTCTTCAAAATCATCCGCAGGAAGAAAATAATTATCAGTTTTCATACACTATTATTTGTCAATATGATGTCTTTTCAGCCAGATTGCGGCATAGGAGCAAGTAGCCGTTATCTGCAACCCCTCTTCCCGGGAATAGTTATAGACATACTCGACCAGTTTTGAGGCAATACCTTGTCCTCCAAGTGGTTCAGGCACATAAGTATGAAAGATGTCCACGGTGCCATCCGTCAGCTCATACCTTACTTCTGCGGTGTAGCCATTCAGTTCCGTCCACACCCTTTGATTCTTTTTGTCGTGATGAATATCCATAATACGAATAAGTTTATGAAATAATAAAATTCGGATGATGATCATCCCCATACCGGTCCGTATAGGCGAACCCTTCATGTTCAAATGAGGTAAGTTCCTGTGGGTTCCGGATCCTGTTTTGGATCAGATACCGCGCCATAGCCCCTCGACAGGTCTTGGTATATACGACGATGGTCTTCGGCCTGCCCTCCTTTATGATAGAGAACTGGGGCTGGATGATGTGTAGTTCGCTTTGGATCCTTTTCCAGTCAAACAGGAGTTTCATCTCTTCAGAGGCAAGATATACCAGGATACCGTCATCGGCCTTAACGCTGTCCAGAAGCAGATCAGTGAGACGACTTCTCCAGAAATCAAACAATGTCTTTCCTCCTGCAGCTTCAAGTGTGACTTTTCCTTCCAGGCGATAGGGGCGAATCAAGTCCATGGGACGGAGCAGGCCATACAAAAAAGAGGTAATCCATACATGAGACTGCGTGTAGCGGAAGTCCTGAATGGTAAAAGTGCAAGGCTTAAGATATTTGAACACCTGACCGTAATAAGCAAAAATGGCAGGGAGCTCGTGTCCTTCGTCAAAGAAATGAAGATAGTGTAATTTGGTTTCTGAAGCGAGATGCGGATTACAGTCTAGAGCCCTTGACAGTTGATCGGCTGGCCATCGTCCCAGTTCCAGGGCAAATCTCCCTGCCTCATTCTTAAAACGGGGCAAGGTGGTAAAGGGCGGCCGGGCAGTCGTAACCTCCCGCATAGTCTTGGCACAGGAAAGGATAATCTGCATAATACTGAACGTCTTTGTTTTTGCGAAGATAATGGATTTACTCTGATTCACCAAATAAATTGGCTTTTTTCTTATTCCCTACGACTTATCTGATAACCATTGGGCGGTGGCATTTATCCATTATCCGGCTCAGCATGCACAACGGTGGTACATCTCGGAATCAAAGATGCTATATCCTTTTCTATTCTACTGCATATACAATGTGCTGTCTCGAGATCTGTATGGGGATGAATATGCACATTTACCTCAACAAACGTATCAGGTCCTGCAACACGTATTTTCAAATCATGATAACACACAATATCCTTATTGGATTTTAGTCTGGACTCAACCTTCTCGGTCAGTCCGTCTGGCACCTTGTCAAGCAATACGTCAATAGCCCTCTTGCCCAGGCGGTAAGAGATTCCCAAGACGATGACGGCCACCCCTAATGCAGAAATGGCATCGGCCTTATGGTAACCGAAGTTGGCACATATCAGTCCCAGCAGGACTACTCCGGAACTGAGAATGTCAGTGGAAAAATGTATGGCATCTGCCTCAAGAGCCTGACTGTTATCGCGCTTTGCAACCTTGAAGAGCATCCGGGAACGACCGATGTCCACGGCCATGGCGGTCAGGACGACAAGATAGCTCCATACGGTTACGCGTATAGCCGTATTACCTGAGATCAAACGGCTGATCGCCTCATAAATAATCCATACGCAGGTGATGACAAGCAGTATGGATTCGAAGAAAGCTGAAAGATTTTCTATCTTTCCATGACCATACTGATGTTCCTTATCTGCTGGTTTGTCTGATATGCTTACGGAGACAAAAGTAATCACGGCAGCTAACAGGTCCAGAAGGGAGTGGAGTGCTTCTGAGATAATTCCCAGACTGGAAGTGAGAATGCCGACAATAAACTTCATAGTAGTCAGGAATACGGCTGCGATGATTGAGGTTAAAGCTGCTTTTTTCTTGCTTGTCATAATCTGTATATTAAAAGATGCCTATAAATGAAGGGAACACAAGGATATATTTCCCTTAATCCTGCTTCCCTCGAATTTAAATTCGTAAAAATATGAACAAAAGTTGATCTGTGCAAATTTACAGGGAAGAATTTACATTATCCATTGTCTTATGTGACTTTGCAAGAGCCATGAGGAAAGGAATGGAAGCCAACTGTGAGATGACGGAGACCGTAACCATTGCAGGAATGGAAGTGTCATAGAGTATCCCCAGAACCCAACTCCCGATGAACCAGCAGACCCCAAAGGATACTCCGAAGACACCGAATCCTGTGGAGCGGTTCTCCTTTGGAACTAAGGCCGTGACCGCCGATTTCAGGATAGATTCCTGAGCACCCATCCCGATTCCCCAGAGCGCAATTCCGATAATAATATAACCAATGGAGTGGGAAGTAAAGATGAACAGTGCGAAAAAGGCCGATAGAAAATCAGAGAAGATCAGAACCTTTATCCCATATTTATCATACATCCAGCCAAAAACAAGTGCAGCTATGGCATCTACCAGCATGGCTCCTGCATAGAGCAGCGGGAGAAAAGAGGAGGGGATGATGGAAAGTCTTGATACATGCATCGTAATCATAGGGAAATCAATGAATCCGAAAGCTAACAAACTGGTAGCCACGAGATACAAGGTGAAATGTGAGTTTAAAGACCCCATCCGGGGTCTGTCGACACTGGTCTCAAAATTCTCGGGATGGGCAAATTTACGCTTCGCTCTCAAAAGAAAGAACAAAGTGAAAAATGCCGGTATGATTAATATCGCAAAGCAGATCCTGTAAGCAGAAAATAAATCACTACTGTCTTTTCTTAAGAGAAGGACGACAAACAAGAGCAGAGGGCCACAGAAAGCACCTATCTGATCCATAAACTCCTGGAGGGCAAAGGCCTTACCTTGTCCTACTTGAGAAGAGGCAAATGATACCAATGTATTCTTGGAGGGTTGCCGTATTGCTTTTCCGAGTCTTTCCAGGATAATCAGCAGGCAGGCCCATTTCCATCCATCCTTGGAGAACAGGGCGATCAACGGGACGGCAGCCATATTGATGGAATAACCTACAATGGTCATGATCCAATAATTGTGCTTCTTGTCGGCAAAGTAACCGGTGACCAGACGAAGGGCATAGCCTATCAACTCTCCCAGCCCCATGACAAATCCGATGGTGGCGGCAGAAGCTCCGGCAAGCGCCAGATAGGCACCGTAAATACTCCGGGCACCCTCATGGGTCATATCCGAAAACATGCTGACCACACCCATCATGATCACAAACGATAGGGCTAATTTCTGTTTCCTATTTTTCATAACAGTAGTGTTAATAATAAATTACTCCTGCATTCTGGCCCGGTGCCCATGCAGGAGAAACTTAAACGGCAGTTGTTTTCAGCAAGAACCGTTTTGTTGTTCGCAAATATACAAACAAAGAAAAACACGCGCAAATCTTTACTGTTAATTTATGCTTTTCTCCACCTGTTTCCCATGACGCCGGGCCCCGGAAACGCAAAGAGTAAACCATATCTTAAAACTCATCCCCCCTATCCTTTCGGACCAGGGATATTCAAGGCAAGCCATACCGATGGGATATAGATGTTAAAAAAGTAAAAGTCATAACTCCTTTATTTTGAAAAGGAAGAAAGACCGCGGAAATTTTCATACTTTTGCAAATAATAAATCATCATGGGTTTCTCCTGATGAAACCGTAAAAAATAATCATTTGAGTAATAGAACAAGAATGATCAAATCGAAGGACGAGAGTTTCGGCACATATATACAGACAAGCCACAACTCACGGAGAATGGGGAAGACTGTCTTTTTAAACAGGCATTCAGGATGAAAAAGAAAATCTTACAAATAGGTATTCCTCTACTGGTTATTATCCTTGTCATTATCGTGATTCTGACACGAGGCGGCCAGAAAAGGCATACCGTCAATTCTCCCCGTGACCTTCCCGGAAGTACCATCGGCGTACAACTGGGGACGACTGGCGACCTGAAGGCTTCTGCTTTTGAAAATGACAAGGCAGGAACACGCATAGAACGGTATACCAAGACGGCCGATGCCATCCAGGCGCTCGGAGAGGGGAAGATCGACTGCGTGATAGATGACGAAGAACCGGCTAAGGCCTTTGTGGCGGAAAACAGTAATCTGAAAATTCTTCCCGGAGAATTTTCCACTGAGGAATATGCCTTCTGCGTAGCCCGGAACAATGTCAAACTGGCGACGCAAATCAATGAGGCTTTGCGGAGACTTCAAAATTCCGGTGCCCTTGATACCATTATCGACAGACACCTTCATGACCATCTCTCTGTGGCCTGGCAGAAAAAAGCGATCGGACGCCGGAACGGAACTCTTTTCGTGGCTACCAATGCCACCTTTCCCCCTTATGAATATTATGACAATGGGCGTATCTGTGGCATCGATATTGATGTCATGCAGGCTGTAGCCGACGATCTGGGGATGAAACTTGATGTGGAGGATATGGACTTCGAAGCCGTAATCACCAGCGTACAGACCGGAAAGGCAGATGTGGGGGCATCAGCTCTCACGGTCACAAAGGACCGGGCAAGAAATGTGCTGTTCACTATACCCTATACTCGTTGCCGGCAGGTCATCATCGTAAGAGATGGTAACCTGGCTGCACATAAACAGAGTCTTTCGGACAAGTTCAAGGCTAACTTTATCACTGAGCACCGTTATATCTATCTTCTGCAAGGTCTTGGAAATACGCTGGTCATCACCTTTTTTGCCATGATCCTCTCCCTGGTCCTGGGCAGCCTGATCGCCATCGTACGAACTTCACATGACCGGAACGGCGGACTGGGAATCCTCAATGCCCTTTGCCGACTCTATCTCACCGTGATCAGAGGTACGCCGACGATGGTCCAACTGCTTATTATCTATTATGTAGTCTTTGCTTCCGCTAACGTGAGTAAGGTCTTTGTAGCTATCATCGCTTTCGGTCTCAACTCTGCAGCCTATCTTGCAGAAGTGGTGCGCTCGGGAATCATGTCCGTGGACAGAGGACAGATGGAAGCGGGCCGCAGTCTGGGACTTTCCTACACACAGACGATGAGATACATCCTTCTTCCACAGGCTTTCAAGAATGTGCTCCCTGCCATGGGCAACGAACTTATCACCCTGTTGAAGGAAACTTCCATCAGCGGTTATATAGGACTGGTAGACCTTACGAAAGGATCTGATATTATCCGGTCCATTACTTATGATGCACTCATGCCCCTTGGCGTGGTAGCACTCATCTATCTGGTCATCGTCATGGCCTTGTCGGCAGGCGTGAACAGACTGGAAAAGAACATGAGAAAAAATGAAAGATAAAGTTCTGATAAGAATCGAGCACCTGAAGAAATCATTCGGTGATCACGAGGTGTTGCATGACATTGACCTGACGATCCGAAAGGGGGAGGTGATCGCTATCATCGGTCCATCGGGTTGTGGAAAATCCACGTTCCTGCGTTCGCTCAATCTTCTGGAACGTCCGACAGGCGGGAGGATTCTCTTCGAAGGTACAGACATTACCTCTCCTGAGATCAATACAGACCGTATGAGGGAACGTATAGGAATGGTCTTCCAACAGTTTAATCTGTTTCCGAATATGACCATTCGCCGTAATATCATGCTGGCTCCCATAGTCCTGGGGAAGATGGGAAAAGAAGAGGCGTCTGAGAAAACAGACCTGCTCCTCAAGCGTATCGGGCTGGAAGATAAGGCTGATACCTATCCTGACGTCCTGTCAGGAGGACAGAAACAACGCATAGCCATCATCCGCTCCCTGATCATGGAACCTGATGTGATGCTGTTTGATGAACCTACTTCAGCCCTGGATCCGGAAATGGTGGGTGAGGTCCTGGAACTGATGCGCCAGTTGGCTGCCTCGGGAATGACGATGATCGTGGTTACCCACGAGATGGCCTTCGCAAGGGAAGTAGCACACAGGGTGCTTTTCTTCAGTGACGGTGGTGTCACGGAAGATGGAAAACCGGAAGAGCTCTTCCTGCATCCGAAGAGCCCGAGGTTGCAGGACTTTCTGAGTAAGATACTCTGAATTATGATTTAGACGGTGAGGAAAAGCCAGATAGACACTGCAATCATCATGATCCCTACGACACGCTGATAGGGCTTCTTATTAACGTTTCGAATAAGCCTGAAAGCTATCCAGTTTCCGGCCATCATCGCGCAACCGATCAAGAGGCCATTCAGGAAGATATGCTCGTTCATGAGATTGAATTTGCCGTAGGTGATAGCCTTCACGATGTGCATGGCAGCGGCGGCAGTAGCCTCACTTGCGATATAAGAGACCGGTGAGGGGTCAAGGGTCAGGAATACCGCGCTGCTTATCGGGCCGGATATTCCAAGCATCCCGTTGAGCAAACCCGTGAGCATGCCACCACCGATAACCGTTTTATGACCTTTCGGCAGATGAATCTTATTGCCCATTTTCATGATTGAGAAAACAATCAGGAAAATGCAGAGAAGCCGTGTCATCAGGGTTTTGTTAACGAGGGAGAAGCCGCAAGCGCCCAGGGCCGTGAAGGGTAAGGCTGGAATGAGAAACCAGAGAACTTGTTTCCACTTGATCTCCTTCCAGCCCATAGCTGCACGGGAAAGGTTGCTCATCATCTGGGCAATGGTAGAGACGGGGACTGCGATTTCCACTCCATAGAAATACGTGATAACCGGCAAGAGAATCATCCCGCCGCCAAAACCGATTGAGCCGGATAAGGTGCCGGCGATCAATCCCACAATAATCAATACGATATACATCAGAATACAACTGTAAAAATATGCTGCCCATCTTGATAATGGTAGCCCACCTTCCATCCATGATAGTCACAGATAGACTTGACAATAGCCAGCCCCAGTCCGTTCCCTTTCTGGTTCTTCTGGGTGCGGTAGAAGCGGGAGAAGATCCGGCTGCCGTCCAGGGGCGCTTCTGCCGACGTATTGGAGACGGAAAGCTGACGATCAGCGACGGTAATGGTGATAGATCCTTCCGGACAATTATGCCGTACGGCATTTACTACCAGATTATTGATCATGCTTACCAGCAAAGTTTCATTACATTGCAGGTCAAGGTCATTCTGGATGAAGTTCTTCTTGATGACAATATCGCCAGAAAGACTCTCCAGTTGGGGAAGGATGGATTCTATCTTATCCGTTAAATTGACATGATTCAGTGTCTTGTATTGATTGTTTTCTATCTTTGAAAGCAAGAGGAGATTTTTGCTGAGACGGCTCATGTGCAGCAGCTCTTGTTGCATTTCCTGGATCTCACTGGCCTGATATGCGGTCAGATGCTCATCCTGCAAGAGATTATCTATCTTGTTGAGCACTATAGACAGCGGAGTCTGGAGTTCGTGAGAAGCATTCTCTGTAAATTCCTTCTGTACCCGATAACTTTTAGCACTGGTAAGCAGGATCTGGTTTAAGGTAGCATTCAACTGATCAAACTCTTTCACTCCCGTATTGGCTGGCAGGGTGACTGGGCCTTCCTCAACCTTGAATTTACTGATCGTAGAGAGCGTCTTCCTGAAAGGCTGCCACAACCGTCTTGGGACAAACTGCAGGACCAGCAGAATGGTCACTGCAAATGCAGCCATAATGCCAAAGAACTGGATGAAAAGTCCCACCAGCACATCCTTATTTAAGTCTGTGCGAGGGCGTATACCATAATCTTTGGCGATACGCACCAGATCCTCCGCATAGAAATGTGTAGTCAGTTCATATAAAAAAGGAGTAGTCAATATCAAGATAATGACCATGCTGATGGCGAATCTCGTCATCATCTTATTCATCAAACTTCTTTCCATCTGTATCCCGTCCCATAAATAGTCTGGATCATCCCCTTGACGCCATTCCTGGAGAGTTTTGCCTTTAAGTTCTTGATGTGAGAATAGATAAAATCATAGTTATCCATCATGTCGGCCATTTCTCCACTGAGATGTTCAGCAATAGCTGCCTTGGAAATCACCTTGTTACGATTACTGATCAAGAAGAGAAGCAGCTCATACTCCGAACGAGTAAGTTCGACCGGATGATTGTTTACGGTGACCGATTTGGTCAGGAGATTGATTTCGACATGATTGGAAGACACGACATTACTGGCCGAGAATTCCTGACGACGGATCAAGGCATAAATACGCATGGAGAGTTCCGGCAGTGCGAAAGGCTTAGGAAGATAATCATCTGCTCCTATCTTCAGGCCGGTCACCCGGTCGTCCAGAGAGTCCTTGGCAGAGATGATGATCACTCCTGTACTCTTATGTTCCTTCCGGATAGTACGCAAGATGTCAAGGCCACTACCTCCGGGGAGCATCAGGTCGAGCAGGATACAATCATATTCGTAAGTGCCCGCCATCATTTTCGCCGTCTTGAAATCAAAAGCTTGCTCGCAAAGATAATTCTGACCTTCCAGATAGTCTTTCATACTGTCTGAAAGCCTGTGCTCATCTTCTATAATTAATATTTTCATACATTCAGACATACTAACGGACTTTGATTGTTATTTATTATGCACTGATCAATAAAATTATCAGGGTAAGGTAAAAAATAGACAACAGGATGTAGGGACGCCTGGTCACCGGTTTGGTCTTGATTTTACGGCTGAGAAACTGGAATGTAAAGTATGCGAAGATAAAGCCTATGAGGGCACCGCAAAGGACATCTCCTGGATAGTGTACCCCCAGATAGATTCTGGAATAGCACAGCATGCCGGAAAACAACACCAGGGAAATCCGGGTCAGTTTGTCTTTATAGATCATTCCCAGCCATGTGATGATCCCTACTGAAACGGTTGCATGACCAGACACGAATCCATGCAGGCCACCTCTGTAGCCGTTGACGTAATGGAGCAGTGGTGCAATAGATGGATCATGTGAAGGGCGTAAGCGACCAACGAGGGGTTTGATCACACCGGAAGAGAGTCGGTCCAGAAAAGCAACTAAGGCGATCGTCACAATAAAAAAAATGAGTTTGTCGAGTTTTTCTTTAGGGTAGTCCCGGACAGAACTCCACAAGGATACAGCTGCCAGTGGTATCCATAACGTTTTCTGCGAATAATGATACCAGAAATTGTCGGTAAAGGTTGATCCCTTGAAATTCAGCATCAGCATCAGTTTCTTATCCATGAGATCCAGTACAGCCACATATTCACTCCACTGACCGATGACGATCAGCAATATACCCAGCAGACTCGTCAGGGTTAAAGCCTTGGCAGCCGCTTTACGGTACATCATGTTAACTGAAATGTACCGGACAGTAGGGGTATATTTCATGTTAGCAGAGATATAGTTTGAGTACATGGTTCTTGCCTTTATATATTTGTGGCGAAAATAATAACTAACTTTGGAGAAATCTTGGCGAATAAAGACAAAAAACAAAAAACACAGATTCTCTACAAAATCTAAGGACTATTTAAATATTTGGTGATCAGAAATATAGAATTTATGCTTATTTTTGCGTTGGAAATTTTAAAATACAGATTTAAGCAGATATGAATACAGACTTATTTCGTCATAAGGCTACCTCGTACAGCAATCCCGCACATCTTATTGCGGTTCAGTTTTTCGAATTATACCTGGTTGCAGGGTTCATTCTTCGTATCATATTGATGCTTACCGGTCCGGCGGCCGGCAATTCCTTTTCCTTTCTTGAAATCGTACGCCTTCTGGGAGTAGGAGTACTGTCTGACAGCAGTATGTGTGTCCTGCTTCTGCTGCCATTGCTCTTGGTTTATTTAGGCCTGAATGAATGGAAGTACAGCAAAGCAGCTGGCTGGGTGATTGAAGGATTGTGGCTGGCAGCGTTCGTCTATGTATGGTTCTTTCATTCTATATTTGCTGACTATGGGGGCGCCGCCTCCAGAATTGCCAGGATATTCCTTACCTGGAAACTGATCAGTTTTTCCCTGCGGTTTTTTATACCGGGCTTACGGAATACCTGGCGTAAAATATCTGTTTATTTTACGTGGATCCTATATGTCTTCTTGTTCTTGATCGTATGCCTGGCGGAATATTTCTTCTGGCAGGAATTCGGCGTGAGATTTAATTTCATTGCCGTCGACTACCTGGTATATACCCATGAAACCATCGGGAACATCATGCAGTCATACGCTGTCATTCCTCTTTTCACCGGAGCATTTATTATTGCTGCCTTGATCGTCTTTCTGTGCGCAAGGACCCATAAACTCAAAATGGACCATCTGTTCAATCCCATACAACTGGCTGCACAGACAGGCCTCTATCTGGTCACTTGCGTCATCGCCTTTATCCTTGTATCCTGGACCTGCAACCTGCAAAGTAATGATGAATATGTTACCCAACTGGAACAAAACGGTCCCTACGATTTTCTGAATGCCTTCAGGAGTAACAAACTTGAATATAACAAGTTCTATGCCATGATTCCGAGGAAAGAGTGTATGGCAATCTACAGGAATGAAGCCGGCCTTGACAAGCATGGCGAGAAACAACTCGGCCAGGGTGGACAAGCCAGAAAACTCAATATCGTACTCGTAACCGTGGAGAGCCTGAGTGGGGAATATCTGACCCGTTATGGAAATCAGGATCATCTGACACCTGAACTGGATAAAATCATGACAAAGAGTCTGGTATTCGATAATCTGTATGCTGCCGGTAACAGAACGGTCCGGGGACTGGAAGCGCTGTCTTTATGTGTTCCGCCAAGTGCCGGTGAAAGTATCATCAAGAGAGCAGATAACAGAATGGGGAGTTACTCCGCAGGCGCCCAACTCAAGCGGCTGGGCTATCATGTGCAGTTTCTCTATGGCGGCGACAGCTACTTCGATAATATGGGGAATTATTTCTCTCACAACGGTTATGAGGTGATCGACCGGAATCAGATTCCCAAGAAAGATATATCCTTCGCGAATATCTGGGGAGTATGTGACGGAGACATGTTCCGCAAAAGCCTTCAGGTGTTTGATCAGGATGCAAGGGACGGAAAACCGTTCTTCGCTCAGATCATGACCACGAGCAACCATCGCCCCTATACCTACCCGGCAGGTAAAATAAAAGTCGTCGGGGATCCGAAATCTCGTGACAATGCCGTAAGATATACGGATTATGCGATCGGGCACTTTATCGCCGAGGCTTCCAGGAAACCGTGGTTCCATCATACGGTATTCGTAATTATTGCCGACCATTGTGCTTCAAGTGCCGGAAAGACTTCGCTGCCAATAGAGAAATATCATATCCCTTGCATTGTTTATTCTCCGGGCAACATCAAGCCTCAATATGTCAAGACACTCTGTTCCCAGATTGATGTCATGCCTACACTGATGTCTATACTGAATTTGCCCTGTAAGGTGAAATATACGGGCAGTAATATCCTGGCCGGGAATTTCAAGCCCCGTGCATTCATGGCTACTTATCAGGATCTGGGATATATGCAAGGACATACCCTGACCGTCCTTTCTCCTGTCAGAAAAATCCAGCAGTATGACCTGAAACCTTTAGGTGATTGGAACTACAATGAGATTCTGAGAAAACAGCCGGATCAGAAAATAGTCAGAAAGGCCCAGGCATACTACCAGTATGTCAACCTTTATTTCAAGGGGAAGAAATAGTTTCCTTTAAAGAATCCCTCTTGCTATCCAGGCGCAGGCCTCAGCGTCCGCAAGAGCGTTATGATGCTTGGTGAGATCATAACCGCAAGCCGCGGCGACGGTCTGCAGCTGGTGATTTTCCAGATCCGGCAGGACTCTGCGGGAAGCACGCAGCGTATCGTAGAATTGATAATCCGGGTAGTCCATCTGATAACAGCGGAAAACGGCTTTCAGACACCCTTCATCAAAAGGACTGTTATGGGCGACCAGGGGCAGCCCTTCAATTTTAGGGGCAATCTGTTTCCAGACAATGGGGAAGACGGGTGCGTCTTCTGTATCTGCACGAGTTAGTCCATGTACCTGGGTGCAGCGATAATTGTAATAGTCTGGCTCTGGCTGAATGAGGGAATAGAAAGAATCGATAAACTGATCCCCACGGACAATAATCACTCCTACACTGCATACACTCGTACGGGAATAGTTGGCTGTTTCAAAATCTATTGCGGCAAAATCCTTCATCGTTTCTCTACAAAATACTTTTCATGTTTTAGGAAAGTCCCTACACGGTTAATTGTCTTTTGGGCAAACCAACTGGCAATTAGTCACAAGGCAAAGGTAGTATTTTATTTTCAAAGTCAAACCGAAATAACCTGAAAATACTGACTTAAGGGAATCTCGTTGACTCTTCAGCATAAATCAACTCTAATGTTAATTAGAGTGAAAACCACCTCTGATAGCTGAAAATAACAAAATATCTTCAAAGTCTGCTGTTACTTTTGACAACAAAATAATCATGCGAACAGTTGATAAGAAGGCTTTCTCCTCGTCTGCCTCCTCTCTGTGAAGCAATAAAACGACACAAATCTTTTATAATCAGATGAACAAGAATAAACTAATCCTTATCGGAATCTTTTTGATCCTTTTCACCTCAGTATCTGCTCAACGCCGTTTACAGGATTACCTTTCCATAGCTGACAGGAATAGTCCGTTGCTCGTCGCTGCACGGAACCGGAAGGCTGTCGGAGATGAAGAAATCCAGCGGCTGAAGGCTGTCTACACACATTCCCGACTGGAATTCTCCGGCGATGCTCTTTTTGTCCCTGTAGTGTCGACCGAAAACGGGAAAAGTGGATTCCGCTGGAATGATCAGGATGGCAAGGATTATTATGGCTATGATCTTGGTGAGAGCAGCGGTCATATCGATGCCGGTCTGACCTGGACGAAGCCTCTGTCAGGGGACCGGAATTTCCAGACGGAAAAACAGTATTGGAATATCCGCAATGATATGGAAGATGATCATATCCGTCTGTCCTCGCATGATTTACACCGGTTAGTGACGGAGCAATATCTCCTCTGTTTGCTCGACGAGGAAAATGAACGGACATATAATTCCCTCGACTCATTGCTCATCTACCAGAGCAGGATCGTGTCAGCACTTGCCAACAAGGGACTGGCAAGCGTGGCTGATCTGCGGCTCATTGACATAGAAAGGCAGAAGAATAAAAGTATTAGGGAACAGGCCCGACAATCTTTCCAGTCTCATCATGCGGAATTAAATATTCTCTGTGGCCTCTCTGAGCCGCTTCCTGACAATGATCTGCAACCGGTTGACCTCTCTATACAACCGGGCAGGGAACCGTCCTCTTCCTTTTTCCTGGAACAATTCCGGCTTGACAGCCTCTTGCAGCATACTGACCTGGCGAGTTATCAGAATCTCTACCGACCCCAACTGTCTCTCTTTGTGACCAACGGAGTTCAGACGGGTGCCTATAAGGACCTTTACCGTCATTTCGGGGTCAGTGCAGGATTGCATCTTACCTGGCTGCTCTCTGACGGCAAACAGATGAAGCATCGCCAGAGAGAGTACCACCTGGCTTTAAGTACAATCCGCGAACAGCGTAATCATGAGATGACTGTAAGGAAAGAACGTCTCAGGTCATTGCTGGAGATCATGAAGACTCAGGACGAACAGATCCGACTTTCACAACAACAACTACAGGACTATCGCAGGCTGCTGGCAGATTATAAACGGGAAATCATGGCGGGCAGGAGGTCTGTCATTGACTATATCAATGTCTTCAGCCATTACCGTGACGAAATAAGAAACCATAACACGCTATGTGTCAACAAGGATATGATCGTCAACACCTATAATTATTGGAACTGGTAAATAAACAGAAACATGGTTACAAATAACAACAAGACACTTGTCTATTCTATCTTATCCCTCATCCTGACCACAAGTTGTTTAGCGGCTTGCCGGCAAAAGGCATCGGAAGAGCCTGCTCCGGTGCCTCATACGCAGGTCACCATTACTCATGTAGAATATGGCAACATCAGCCGGCGGCTGGAGTTCCTCGCGCAGTCTGACTATCTGCGGGAGGTGAAGATGGTGGCTCCTGTATCAGGCTATATTGTCCGCATGCATCTACAACAGGGTGACCGGACGGGACGCCACGGTTTTCTCTTCTCCATGAAAAGTAATGAACAGGCTGCATTGGGCATGCAGGTAGCTCCTGTCACCGTGTCGTCTTCTATCCCGGGTATCATTACAGCCGTTTATCAACAGCAGGGGAGTTACGTGACAGAGGGCACGCCGGTATGTGATGTCGTGGACGCAACAAGTCTGGTGTTTCGTATCCATATCCCTTATGATGAACGGAGACAGGTACACTCAGGGATGCCTTGTACGCTGCTGCTGCCTGAGGGTACCCGACTGAAGACAACCCTGGTCCGTGCCTTGTTAAATATGGATGATGCCGACCAGACTGAAGATTTCATTGCCAGGGTACATGCCGGATTCCTCCCGGCAGGACTGGTAGCAAAGGCCGTCATTTGGGTCAAAAGTACAACCGGTAATCATCAGATCCTGCCTGTCGGAGCCGTGCAGAGTGATGATAATCTAAGCCGGTATTGGATTTTCCGCCTGACAAGTGATTCTACGGTAGAGAAAATTCCTGTCATAACGGGTAACGGCAATGACCGCTACATAGAAATTCTCTCTCCGAAACTCAATCCTTCTGACAGAATTGTCAATAACGGCGCTTATGCCTTGACGGAACAGTCCATTGTGAAAATGGTCAGATAAGGTAACTATAAGTTGATGGATCTCCTTCAAATACGCTGGTTCCATTCCTAAGAAACTCATATTAAATCATGAACAAGATACAGAAGAAGTCGATGTACCAACTCTTTGAGAGACCTATCATTTTTGTAGGTGCTCTCATCCTGCTGGCAGGGATATACAGTTACTTGAATATGCGGAAAAGTCTGTTTCCGGAAGTTCAGTTTCCAAGGATCACGCTTATTGCTGATGCTGGAGAACAACCTGTTGACAGGATGATGATCACGGTTACGAAACCGCTGGAGAGTGCGGTGAAGAAGGTACAAGGAGTGACGACGGTTAAAAGTAGTACGAGTCGTGGCAGTTGTGTCATCGATGTGTATTTCAAATGGGGGATGGATATCTATGCCCTGAAAGCCCAACTGGAAAGTCGTGTCAATGAGATCAAGAACTATCTTCCTGCTGGTACGGTCATCTCGACGGAGGTCATGAACCAGAGTCTGTATCCTGTATATGGCTATACGCTGAAGAGTAAGACTCACGGCAGTATAGAAATGAGAGATGTGGCCAATCTCGTCGTACGGCCGCTGTTCTCCCAGGTGGACGGCATTAGCAATGTGGTCATCCATGGAGGCAAGGCAAAAGAGTTTGTCGTCATCCCGGATGCAACAAAGATGTCCTCTCTCGGCATTACCCCGGAAGACATCATCAAGGCTTTCCAGCATACCAATTTTATCGAGGGTAACGGAATGGTGGGAGGGTATCACCGACTCTATCTGACACTGACCGATACGAGAATACGCAATGTCCGGCAGTTGGAGAACACGGTCATCAAAGGCAACCAGAACAGGATGGTGTATCTCTCGGACATTGCCCGGGTAGAGGTGCAGGAGCAACAGGAATTCCTGAAAATCAATGCAGACGGTGATGATGCGGTGCTTATCGACCTGGTGAAACAGCCTGGAGTGAACCTGCTCACTTTTGCCAAGAATGTAAAAGCAAAGGAAAAGGAAGTGCAGAAGGCCCTTCCTGCTGGTTATGAGCTGAAGACTTATTATGACCAGAGTGCCTTTGTAGGCAGTTCTATCTATGGTGTAGTAAGAACGATTATCGAGGGTCTTTTCCTGGCCATCCTCGTGATGGTTCTCTTCTTGCGTTCCTGGCGTGCCAGCTCTGCCGTGATGCTGACGATACCTGTCACGCTGGCATTGAGTATCCTGCTCGTGAAAATTGCCGGCATATCACTGAACATCATGTCACTGGGAGCCATAGCGGCCTCGGTGGGATTAATCCTCGACGATGCCATCGTCATTATCGAACAGATCTATCGTGAACAGGAAGATCATCCTCAGGAGCCCCGGACCACCGTGGTGCATACTGCCATCCATAATCTCTTTCCCGCTATGGTGGCTTCGTCGCTTTCTACCATTATCATTTATTTCCCGTTCCGTATGATGAGTGGTATGGCAGGAGCATTCTTCAAGGACCTTGCCATAACGATGCAACTCACACTGCTGGCTTCCTTTTTCGTGACCTGGATTCTGCTGCCGACACTTTATATCGTAATCAGCGGTAAGAAAGTGTTCCGTCCGCGGCACCCGGAAAAGACGGGTAACAGTACTGAACAGGATGCTGTCAGAAAGGTGAGATGGCTGACAAGAGCTTACCGGCATCCGGTCATCGTCATCCTCTTTGTCATGGCCTTGGTTGGGGGAGGCTGGCTATCTTATCATCAGATGCAGACGGGATTCCTCCCTGACCTGGATGAGGGGACTATCGTACTTGATTATCACTCTCCATCGGGGACGGACATAGAAGAGACTGACCGTCTCTGCCGGGAGATGGAGAAAATCATCATGTCCCATCCTGCCGTAGAGACTTATTCCCGAAGGACTGCGCTGGGCATGTCCTTCGATGTCAAGCCGTCTAATTTCGGTGATTATCTCATCCAGTTGAAGCCCGGCCGGAAGGAGACTACTCCGGAAGTGATCAATGATCTCAGAAAGGAGATAGCGCAGAAAGTACCTGTAATGACCGTAGATTTCGGGCAGCGTATCTCTGATTTGCTGGGGGATCTGATGAGTACGCCGAATCCAATAGAAATAAAAATCTTCGGTAATAACTACAAGCGACTGGAACAGTTGTCGGCCCAGGCGGAACATATCATGAGACATACTCATGGCGTCGTGGATATTGATAACGGGCTGGTGCCTGCCGGCTCTTCTATAGTCTATACCCCAAATGAACAGTTGTTGGCTCAGTATGGCATCTCCCTTGATGATTTTTCCAGTCAACTGTCATGCTATATAGGGGGAGTGCCGCTCAGCCAACCTGATAATGTCATTGAACCGGCACCACAGCAGGCAGCAATGACGGGGGGACTACAGATAGGCAGCATCCAGGATGGAGAACAACTCAGAAGGGTGTTATTGAGATTCGTTGACTTCAAGGATAATGACCCGGCAAAGATCATGCATGAACCGGTCTTTCTTCCTGACGGCACTACACGTCCTGTAGGTTATTTCTGCAGGATGAGCGTCATTCCTGGTGAGATCGAGCAGAAACGGGAAGACCTGAAGGCGGATATTACGCTGACAGCCCGTCTGGAAGGCCGTGACCTCGGATCAACGGTAAAGGACCTGCAGCAGCAATTCCATAAAAAACTTAATCTGCCGAAAGGATATACCTTACAGTTTGGTGGAGCTTATTCACAGCAGCAACAGTCGTTCAGTGAATTACTTACCATCCTCCTGATGGCAACCTTGCTGGTTTTCTCCGTGCTGCTGTTCCTCTTCCGCAAATGGGGTATCTCCCTTGCCATCCTTTTTATCTCCGTCCTTGGAGTAGGAGGGAGTCTGCTGGCGCTTTATATCACCGGAACGCCTCTTAATGTGAGCAGTTATACGGGGATCATCATGGTGGTGGGTATCATTGCCGAGAATGCTATCTTCACTGTCAACCAATATGACCAGAACAGGCAACGGGGTGGTGCTGTGGCCGAATCTGTCGACTATGCCATAGCCTTACGCATCCGTCCAAAGTTAATGACTGCCATCAGTGCTGTACTGGCTCTGATGCCTCTCGCCTTAGGGATTGGAGTGGGGGCTCAGATGCAGCAGCCGCTTGCCGTAGCGGTCATCGGAGGATTCTGCGTAGCCTTGCCGCTGCTGTTGCTGGTGCTGCCTTGTCTGATGCTGAAAATATTCCGGTAAACGATGACTCCATCCTATAGCGCTGATTTTTCTATAGGATGGATTTCTTGATCCTTGTTAGAACGGTGATCTAACTTCTTCGTTGACTTGGCTCCTTAAATAATAACTAACGGAAAAGAGAACGGACAGATTGAGTACCATACTACTTAATTAATCTAAATAGAGAGAAATAATAAGGACACTGCTACCAAATAATATGAATGATTTTTCAGGTCATAACTTTGTTTTTTTATTAAATAAAGTGAACAATTAAGAAAAAAAGTATATCTTTGCACCGCAAATTTAAAAAATATATGGACAGTAACCCGTCAAATATAATAAAATCATCAACCTGCGCTTAGTGGGGGAGTGGGCCGTTCCCGCCTTCTTTCTGGCGCATAAACAGGGAAGTAATACATGACTTCTTTTACACACTTTGTCTGAATCGATTTCTTGACTCCAATCCTTTGGTCTTGGAAGACCCTTGGAAGTTCTCTGATTATATATATCCGATTTTTTCCTATAAGTAATTATCGATGAGACGATCCTCGTGGCAGGGCTCGCAGTAGTTGCTAAATGGATGAACGGGAATACAGTATATTACGAACATTAATATAGTATATTACGAACATTAATATAGCATTTATGATGCTGTAAAAACAAATATACAAATGATGATAACAAGAAAAATTACTTTAAGATACATTCTTCTTATGAGATTATGTTTCCTGTGTGTATTATTAGCCACAGGAATTTCAAGTACTGTTCTGGCACAGTCTGAAGACACCCTGAAAAATGAACGCTTTTCCATACATGGGCAGGTAACCGTAATATCTCAATATAAACCATCTTTTCATGCGGCCTATTCAGGAACAAACAGCCTGATCTCTAAAGGTGAATCCAAGCGATCACTGACAACAACTTTATTCTTTGGTGTAAGGTTGTGGAAGGGTGGAAGTCTCTTTATTGGACCGGAAATATCAGGTGGCGCGGGCTTGAGCGGTTCTGCTGGAGTAGGAGCATCTACCAACGGTGAGGCGTATAGAGTAGACAGCCCTGCACCATCCTTTGAATTAGGTCGACTATATCTTACTCAAATTATTCCTTTGAGCAGCAATAAGGTTTATCAATGTGACGACATCAATCAATTAGGAGGGATGATCCCGACTGAATATATAGCCTTGACGATTGGGAAAATTTGTGTATCTGATGTTTTTGACACTAATAAATACAGTCATGATCCAAGAACACAATTTATGAGTTGGGGACTTATGGACAATGGTGCATGGGATTTCGCAGCGAACACCAAAGGATACACTCCCAGTATAGTGTTAGAATGGGTTACACCGCATAATGCATTACGTTATGGCATCTCGTTGCTTCCAAAGATCGCAAATGGAATGCAAATGGATTGGCGACTTCAAAGATCCAGCTCCCATTCTTTGGAATACACTCACAATTATTCCCTCGATGGAGAAAAGGGAAGTATCCGGTTGTTCTCATTCATCAACTGGGCAAATATGGGAAACTATGAGGAAAGTTTAAAATTGGATCCTACTTCTCCCGATCTGTCTAGGACAGAGAAAGCCGGTAGGACCAAATATGGCTTTGGAGTCAACCTTGAGCAAGAGATAAATGACTTTATGGGTGTATTTTTCAGAGCGGGATGGAATGACGGTCATAACGAGACATGGGCTTTTACAGAAGTCGATCGTACATTGAGTGCCGGAATTTCTGCTGATGGCAGTAAATGGCATCGTAAAAATGACACGGTGGGACTGGCATACGTAATATCGGCATTGTCAAATTCCCACCGTGATTATCTTAAAGCCGGTGGATATGGATTCGAACTGGGTGACGGACATTTAGATTACGGTTTGGAAAATCTCTCAGAACTGTATTATTCATTTGCCTTGAAAGATAATTTGTTCATTTCGGGGGCATATCAATTTATTATTAACCCAGGATATAATCGAAGCCGTGGCCCTGTAAATGTATTGAGCCTGAGAATCCATGCCGTTTTTTAATATTTGATTTCAGCAGAATGCGTATCCGACTCTGACAAATTCTAAAAATAAATAAGTTGCCCTCAATGTTGCAAATGATATTGGAATAGTTTATATTTGCATAATATAAAAAAGGAGGTAATTATGTTTGGAAGATACACTAAAGATTTGGATGACAAGTATGGTTGGAATGATCCCTTCCTTACTTCAAGAACCCTTTCCCAGCCAGACTGTGTAACATCCAGCAACAGAAAGGGGCATAAGCCTGACTCAGTGTCGCCTGTTTTACACGGCAAGTGAGGAACTCTTTATCATCATATCAGATAATCACAATAACTAAATATCGCAAAGTATTTGTTTTTAATGCTTTGCGATATATTATATATTTATAATCTATAAGAGCATCCTTGTCAAAGAAATCAACTTGAAGCGTATCCTCGTAGGGACTCCAATTGCCATAGATTATACCGTTATGGGCTATCACCGGATAGAAATTGCCACTGTTGTTATGGGTACGATGGCGTTGTCCTGGCGGAAGGACGAGGTCACGACTCTTATAGCCGATCAGATATTCATCATAGGGTGGAAGAAGCTGTGCGGAATCCTTGTGTACGACATCCTTCAAACAGATAGAAATTCCGGCCTCCCCATGGTATTATATACAATCTTTTCCTAATATCTGATCACCGAATATAAAGTCACTGAAATATTTTGTATTACAGATGATTTCTGCAAGTTTTTTTGATGATACCCGTTTTCCGGTACATCAGTGATTGGGTATCAGTGTGAAGTAGGACAAAACGCATTTTTCTGCCATGGACAGGTCATCAACTGCATTTGATCCCGGCATCGTGTCAAGTTGAATCTTTGGGAATGGGCGATACGAATAACCATTCTGACTATCAATACTTTCCGAAATGATCGGCGAAGAATTTTTCTGTTCTTGAAAGAAAAAGGATGAAAAACTATCCGAAATCATAGAAAAATGTATCTTTGTATCGCAATACTCCTTTTACAAAGAGTAAAGAAGTTGTTATGTCCAGGCTATGAGCCTGAAAAATAGTGGATTACGAGTATTAAGAGATACGAGTATGGTAAATAAGACTTCAGCACTTTCGGGTACGCCAGTACCACCGAGAGGGCAGTTGGCAAGGGCATAAAATAATCAAGGGAACTATGAAACCGGATGGTACGGTAACCTCGATTATAGCCGACGAAAACGGTTGTTTTCCAAAGGGCAAACACGTTACTTGGATTGACAGACAGTCAGGTCAAGGAATAGGGAGAATATCTCCGGAGGATGAAAAGATCAGTCAGAAATGGGCTGAGGATCCTGCCTCGTGGGGCTATTTGTTTATCCATAATAAGAAAGTGGACAAGTTTGAAGCCGAGGTGAACAAGGAGGGCCATTGCCGCTGCTTTGTCCACCGGTCCGTTTTCTATGAGAAAGCCAGACATGGCGTCAGGAAGATAGAGAAACCTTCAATCAGTGGTTTTGTCTTCCTGCAGGGCAGTACCAAATTTCTTCAACAATATTTGCATGAGCATTATCCTACCCTTCATCTGGTCAAGGATCACAACACCAATGTTCCGGCTGTGATCCCCGACGTTCAGATGCAACCTTTCATGCAGATCATGAAGGATGACCCTACCCGGATCCGGATCCTGCAAAATTCCATTGATCACTATGCTGAGGGGAATGTCAGGATACGGGTACTTACGGGTGTTCTGAAAGGTCAGGAAGGTTATGTCATCAGGATGGCTCATGACCACAAGTTCGTCATGAAGGTGGGAGATATGGTCGTGGCGGTCGGCAGTATATACAAGGAAGAATTTGAAGAAGTACAGGATCTAGTGGACTCGAGCCGTCAGGCAATGGATAATGGCTAATATTTGCATAGGAATGAGGAACTATATCAAAATAGATCAAGGCTAGGTGAATATCAAAGTATCGGGATTCATTTTCAAAGAAGGAAAATCATGGATAGCTTACTGTCCATCACTTGACTTGTCTGGCTATGATATAACGGAGGATGGAGCAAAGAAAGATTTTGACTGGATCCTTCAAGACTGGTTGAAGATGCAGACCTGCAATAAAACCCTTGATGAAGACCTTAAAAAGCATGGTGGGACTATAGATCAAAGTAAGTGGTCTGAACCAGACTTCAAGGAACTGCTTGAGAAAGATAAATTGATGGATTATATCCCAAACTCATATTGATCCTGTACCTGAATTTATTATTAAATCAAATCTTAGAACGATGGGAGTTGCTCGTAAAGACTTCTTGGAATGGTTAAGGAACAGAGTCACAATCTGACGGTGACCAAAATACACTATTTCGGTAGGGTAAAATGCACCATTTTGGTCCTTGTGTTCTAAAGCCTGAAAACTTTAATAATTGGCTACGACCTTAGGAATAGTTTATCTGACCAGCTGGCCATAGATTAAAATCTCTTCAGTCTTATTCGCAATAAAAAATTAGGGACACTCTGTGGTGACCTGTTTATAGGGTGTGGACATCAATTGGAAACTTACACAAATAGGAGTGTACAAGAATAAAAAGGTTCTGAAATGTTGCTTTATAATGAAACTTTTGCTATCTTTGTGAAGTGAAACGTAAAATAAAAACATACGGAGGATATTTTGAGGCTTTCATGAATACCTTGAAAGAAAAAGAGCAGGAAAAAATCTAATATGGGTTGCTTCTTTTAAAAACGCAGGGTAGGTTATCCAAAAAGTTTGTCAGAATTATTCGTGAAGGACTGTATGAATTACGAACAGAATACAAGGGCAATATTTATCGTGTGTTTTTTATATTTGATGATGGTAATATCGTTGTGTTGTTCAATGGTTTCCAAAAGAAGACACAAAAGACACCAATTTCTGAAATTGATAAGGCATTAAGAATTAAGGAGGTATATTATGGAGATAAACAATCACAAAATCGTTGATTACGATGCCATTTTGGATGCAAAATTTGGGAAGGAAGGGACTTCAGAACGTGTCGAGGCGGAGAATAAGGCTTACACTTTTTATACAAGCCAGATCTTGGTTGATGCGAGAAAAGAAGCAAAAGTGACTCAGTCTGAACTTGCAAAACGTATTCATTCCACGAAGTCCTATATATCACGTATTGAAAATGGTGCCATCGTTCCAAGTGCAGGTGTATTTTATCGTATCATGGATGCTTTAGGATTGCGAGTAGAGATTGTAAAGCCTATCGTTTAGCGGTAAGTGGTAAGCGTCCAAAATAGGCATCTTGCAAGCCCCCTTAATAAATGTTACATTTGTGCTCACATCAGAAATCAGAAATCAGGAATGAGGGTGAGTACGACAGATTTAGAGAAACCACTCTTCCCTACAAGACGGAAGAAAAGAATAGGTCCATCCGGACATTTTGTGTAAAACAACGGTGTCAACTCCACCATATACTGGTCAGCCGGCCAAGGATGAAATTTTTTTTGATAGATTGTTGTTAAATGCGCAAGTTTTCTTTCTTTTTGATTTTACAAACCCTCTCAAAACGGCGATAGAATTCACCAAGTAGTCTTCGGTCCGAAATACGCGATTCTCAGCGAATATCCGCAAAATGCTATGTATCAATGGCTTCCGATTTGTTTACACGCAATTTTACCTTTCCGGCTCGGTAATCAACGTTCGTTTAGGGTCCAATCGCCGTACGCTTGCACCCTGACTCCAATGCTTTTACCACCTGAAAGCATTGGAGTGACCACCTAAACGAACGGCGATTGGAAAACGGGATACTGAAAATGTAAATGGAAATGAAGAATAGTAAAGATTCGAGACATTTTCAATTTCTATTTGAAGGAAATTCCATGATGGCTTTCAAAAAGCAAAGTGTAAGTGAAATGTGGTTTTGGATGACAGAAAGTCATTTGCGGACGGTAACCGTCCATTTCTCCGTCATGCGTTGTAAAAAACAAGTTATACCTTTGTGTGTGAAATAATATTTTATCACACAATGGAAGAAAAAAGAAACCAACCGGACTACGCGGCCATCATCAGGGAATATAGAATGTATGGAGGCAGTGGTTCAATGAAACGGTTCTGCGAGGAAAACGATTATAACTACCCAAATGTCAATCGCTACTATAGAAAACATTTCTGGGACAGATACTCCCTGCCTAAGACAGGCAGCAGCCCGGTCAGGATTGATGTGGTTCCGGACGGGTCCCTGCCCGATGGCGGTCAGCCAGCCATTAAGTCAGATCAAAAAATACAGCGTTTCAGTGTCAGGTTTGATAACGGGACTTTTTTAAAACCGTATGATAAGACGAAATTTTATAGACAGCCTTATAGAGAATCATGAAGGCTCGATGTGGTTCATAGAAGAGTTTAGAAAACTGTTTGGAGTTGAATGCAATCTCACCTGTAGTTTACATCAAGGATCTTCTGGTGAAGTTTGCAGACGAGAATATCTCAAATCAAACACTTTTGCCCTGTTATTACGCAAAAGTTTGTTAATAACAAAAGTTTAACATTTATGAGTAAAATCTGGGGACGTCCATAAACAGGACGTTTCCTGGTAGCTCATGGGATAATAGACGTTTACATATTGTTCAAGTCGATGTTCGTACAAGGTTCAGTACTGAAAACAAAAGTTCTTTGGATGTACATAGATTTATTAGATCAACATCAAATACTATAGTTGAAATATGAGTAAACTAAAAGAAAAGCTTAAGTCGGCATTGTTTATAATGAACGCAATGCTGAAGTGGAAGAAGGAGATACCTATCGTCTACGAAAAGGAAGATGGTAACTTACTCAAAGGGAAGGTTGCTCTGATAACGGGTGGTTCTGGTGGTATCGGTTTGGCAATAGCTAAGAAGTTCATTGAGTGCGGCTGCAAGGTTATTGTAGCTGGTACGAATGAACAGAAGCTGAGAGCTAAGTGCGAAACACTCGGTGGCGGATGCAAGCACATGGTTCTTAATGTAAGTCAAGTATCAAAGTTTGATTTTTATATCAAAGAGGCAGCTGCAATGTTTGGTCGCATAGATATACTTGTTTGTAGTCATGGAAGACATACGGGTCGGAGCCACTTCGACTTTTTAAATGTCACTGAGGAAGAATATGACACTGTTATGAATGTAAACCTCAAAGGCACTTACTTCCTTTGTCAGACTATGGCGAAGTACATGATTGCCAACAATATCAAGGGACATGTTCTCATAATCTCTTCTCATAGAGCTTTGGAGGCATCGTGGTCGCCTTATAGATTGTCCAAGCGCGGTATTGCAGGTATCACCGAAGGTATGGCACAGCGGTTATTACAATACGGAATCGTTGTAAATGCAATAGGCCCTGGACCATCTGCAACGGCAATGCAAGACGAACTTGTGGAAGGCAGTATTTATACACCTAATAATCCGATAGAAAGATATACTTTGCCGGAAGAAGTTGCAGAGTATGCTAAGATGATGGTCAGTGATTTGGGTAATACCATTATCGGACAGACCCTTTATATGTCTGGAGGAGCAGGTGTCGTTGTACGCAAATAGTTTTGACTTATACTAAATCATAAAATATGACGAAAGTATCAATCATTGTACCAATCTATAATGCGGAGCGGTACTTAGGTGAATGTATAGCCTCAATATTGACTCAGAGCTATAAAGACATCGAGGTAATATTGGTAAACGATGGGAGTATAGATGGTTCATTGTCGATATGCGAGTCTTATGCAAAAACAGATGACAGAATAATAATAATCAATAAAGCGAATTCTGGAGTAAGCGAAACACGAAATGTGGGGATTGAAGCTGCAACAGGAGAATACGTATGTTTTTCTGACGCTGATGATTACTTGATGCCTGATTACGTTGAGTATCTTTTGAAACTTTGCAAGCTGTATGATGCTGATATAGCTTATTCATCAGAAATGTTTACTACGTTTCATAAAGAACAGATTGAACAAGATGAAGTAAGAATTCTGACACCAGAGTTAGCCACCGAGGCAATACTTCTTTATAATGCTCCGGTTGGTGTATATAGTAAGATGTTTAGAAGAGATTTTTTACTATTGAAACATATCAGGTTCTATTCAAATATATTCATAGGAGAAGGTTTCAACTTCAATACTTATGCATTTCAACGTGCAAACAAAGTAGTTGCAGGGAAACGTAAGATATACTTCTATAGGCGTGACAACAATGAATCAGCAATGACTCATTTTAATGTGAGAAAGTGCACGATGGCAATAGAAGCAATAACTCAAATTCGTAAGGATCTTATGATTAAGACCAAGAGAGTTAAGCTTGCTCTTGATTATGCTGACTGGCATACACATTGTGACATGTTCATTTGGATGGCAAATGCACATGTTGCTCATCTATATCCTAATGTTTACAAGGAATGCCTGTCTTACGGTAGGGAAAAGGCTATCGTAGCGTTAAGAGTTAAGGGGATAAGGATTATCGAAAGGCTTAAATCACCATTTATGATGTTATGTCCTAAACTATTAGCAAAGATTATGGACAGCAGAAATAGAAAAACAATGCGACTTAGCATTAAAATACACGGGGGTAGTACATTTTCGGATAATATTGCTCATCTTTGTGTTTATCAAACTCTTACACCCTACCGAGTTTGTGCATGAAACTTAACAGCAATACTATTATGAAGAAAGTTTCAATCGTTGTACCACTTTATAAATCAGAGTCATTTCTAAACAAACTGATAGACTCAGTTCTGAATCAAACCTATGAGAACTTTGAATTAATTCTTGTAGATGACGGCTCACCAGATAATAGTGGAAAGATAGGAGATGAATATGCTAAGAAAGATGACAGGGTTATGTCACTCCATAAGAGCAACGGAGGATGTTGTGATGCCCGTAACTATGGATTAGACAGAGCCACAGGAGATTATCTGATGTTCGCTGACGGTGATGATTGGATGGAACCAGATTGTATTGAGTATCTTGTGAGCTTGATGGAGAATAATCATTGTGAGATGGCTACCACAGACAGCGTCTTCACAACAAGAAATCGCGTTCAAAACGAAGTGGATAATATTCTTGTCAGCAGTAGTGCTGATGCGATGGCTGACATCTTATATGTCAAAATCCCATTAGGTCCTTGGAATAAGATATATACTATGAGCGTCATCCGCGAACATAACCTTCGCTTTGACATACCATGGTTTGGTGAAGGGTTGTACTTCTCTGTGATGGCAGCCCAGTTCTCCAATAAGGTCGCCATCGGACACAGAAGAGTCTACAACTATCGATTGAATAATCCAAATAGTGGATTGACAAAGCATGAAGTGCAACATGCTATCAATGCGATGTGGAATATAAGAAATATTAAGGAGAAGTTGGAAATTCGGACTCCTGTAACCATGCATGCTGTGAATTGGCATCTCTGCTTTAATTGCAACTTCTTGATGGAGTATATTATTTGGGCGGGCATGCCGGCAGAATATACAGAACTCTATAAAAGCACTAAGAAGGAATTCAGATCGATAGCATTCAAGTGTATAACTCAGGCTGCAGTACCGATGAAGAAAAAGGTTTACCTTGCAACAGCAACGGTTTGGCCAGTATGGGTTGCAAAGTTCATGGCATGGCGTACAAAACGCAAGTTTAAAGTTGATACCATGTCATAATACTGATTTTGAAGATGAACATAAAAGTAATAACAAGACATGGACCATCAAACTATGGTTCTCTTTTACAGTCAATCGCAACATTAAAGTTGCTGAATCGTCTTGGTGTCGACGCTGAAATTATTGACTATCAGCGTGATGATGAAAGGGGGCTAAAAGCTGTTCTTGCCAACGTAAACCATAAAGAAGGGTATTCAAATCCATTGAAAAAGTTCTTGTATGTCGCCGTTCGGTTTCCTATGGAATGGAGGGCTCAGCATAAGTTTGATGGCATGCGTAAGAAATATCTCAAGATGACCAAACGATGTGAAAATACAAGAGATCTGGAAAATCTTCGTGCTGATATCTTTATGACAGGAAGTGATCAGGTATGGGGACCTGTGCTCACAGATGCTTATGATAAGAATTATTTTCTTGATTTTGTTGATGAAGATACAAAAAAAGTTGCTTATGCAGCAAGTTTTGGAAAGACAGAATTTGTTGATACTACTGTTGCTGCTTATAAAAGGATGCTTGTTCGATATAGTAACATTAGTGTAAGAGAGAATAGTGCGCAGGAATTATTGAGAAAGTGGAATATTCCATGTGCAGGACAAGTCTTGGATCCTACAATGCTTTTAACAGGTGAAGAATGGAGCAAGTTTATTAAGAAAAATAGGCCAAGTGGATATGTACTTGTTTATCAACTTCACAATAATGTCCAACTAAGTTCATACGCAAAATCATTTGCTAAAGAGGTGAATCTTCCTTTATATAGAGTGTCTCCTTCATTGCACCAGTTCTGCCGTGGAGGCAAGTTTATATATTTACCGGATTTAGGTGATTTTCTTTCTGCAATAAAAAATTGTTCATATCTTATAACGGATTCATTTCATGGTACTTGTTTTGCCATTAATTTTAATAAACAATTTGTGGAAGTGCTCCCGAAAAACGGCACTGCATCAAGAAATCAGAGTATTTTAAAATTGACAGGTCTTTTGGATAGAATTGTAACAGTCCCTAACGATCTGTCAGTCATCGATAAAGATATAGACTATAAAAGTGTCAACGCTGTTTTGGATAGAGAGCGCAGAAACTCTATCGATATATTGAAAAAGATAATAGATGAATAAAGAACCCGATCTGATCAATTATGGAATGGACATCAAAATATAAAAACTTATGAAAGAACCTTTTTACAGAATTTTCTCAATCGATAAAGAACATAATCGAGCTACTCTGCAACATTTTGAGTCAGAGGATAGTATATCTGCTTATATCGACCAGATTGTTGAGGAAAACAATAACCACCATGACAGAAATTATGGCTTTACACCTAATGATACATTCTTCCCGAAAGTGATAGAAACACTTCTCCCAAAAGAAGATAACATAGATAACATCTGTCAACTAATAGCCGATCGTTTGCTTGAGAAAGAAATAGAAGCCAACAATAAAATAAAACAGACCAATAAGTCTATACCGGCAAGCTTCCTTATCATTGCGCTAAATGTTAATAAATCGTGTGAATGCCAAATGTTGTTTATAAAGGCCGACAAAACGAGCTTCATCAATACTGTTTCTGGCAGGATGGATGTGGGATTGCCCGCCAAGAAGAAGATATTCAAATCTTGTGTTTTCGATATAATTATTAAAGACGAGAAGATAAAAATAAACCATATCGTCTCCCATGATGCCAACTCGCAAGGAAAATCTGTATATTGGTTTCATAATTTTCTGTGTCTTGATGAGGAAAGAAGTGATGAGGCAAATACCAAAGAAGCCTTCAAAATCGTCAAGAAAAAGATTCTTGATCCTATCAAGAAAGAACATAAGCAGGACTATCTGAATATCCGCAATGCCGTGATTCACTATTTCCGCAGTGATGGTGACTTTGATGTAGAAGACTTTCGGGATAATGTTATTGGCGGCTATCATCCGTTTGATGGTAATCTGGATGTTGAAGACCTTAAAAAGAAAATAGACAAGATATCTGAGCTGGGAACCATAGATAACAGGTTTCAAAAGAAACCAGAGGTAATCAAAGATAAGTTTAAGGAAACAGTAAAACTTTCCGATGATATAGAATTGCATTTGCTTCAAGACATTCAGGATGTTGACAAAGTCATTCAATCTGGTAATGATAATGGCCGCAAATACATCAAGATTTACAGCGACACGGGTTATGAATATGCAAAAGGACTCACAAGAAGATAAGCTATGACAGATTGGGTTAGAAGCATAATAGATATTTTTATAAAGACACAATCTGAGCAGCTTTCAATAGAAGAAACTGAGGACTATGTTTCTTTGGAGTTCTATTTTGAGAATAAAGAGAAACGTCAATTACCATCCTCATTTCCTAATGGTTATGTTTCATCAAGAGATAATATAACCATCAGATGGAAAGACTATGATGATGAAGATTATGAGAATACTGACTTTATTTCTTCCAAAAATAACTGGATTGATTTTTCCAAAGATTTCAATAAAACAAGTGATGAAAATCTGACGGTCAAGGTGCAAATTAGTAAAAATGTCTCCAATCACATTATTTCTGTTTATGACTATAAAATTTTTTCTGACTATTTGGTTAAACTTGATTATAAAGTCTTTATTCGCATCTTTAATGATCTCGATAAGAAAGATTGCTCATATTTTGAGGTACAGAATAAAAATTTCCAGTGTTGGAATACTAACACTTTTGTTTTTATTGGTAAAAAAGCCACTTGTACTAAGCCCAAACTAGTAGAGAATAAATTAGCGAGACTTGAATTATGGAAACATACATGCAAGTCAGACATACAGGATATCAATCTCTTGCCAGATGATTTTTACATCAGAGATTACAGTAGTACAGTCGCTTTACAAACTAAATTTCATAACGCTTGCATAGCATTGTCTTTAGCTTATATAGCTAATGATACTAATTCCGATGATCTGGGTTGTCACATACATCTTTCCGGCTATTCTGTTATCAACAAGAATATAGATTTAGAGAAAACTAAGTTTGATTTTAATAACTGGAATTTATTGAAAATTTACCAATGGATTTATGCCAACGAACAAATTTACGACAAACTGAATATTGCCCGAAACATATTATCGTTGAATGGCCAAACTAATTTACTGGATACAACAGACGAAGTCTTGGGGATAATGGTATCTAATCACAACATCTTTATAAAAGAGAATGTCGATAGATTTATCAAAGTTCGTAATGACATAAGCAATTTTCTTCTTAGTTATAGGAGTAAAGTTGATGAAGCCATAGACAAATATGTAGACAGAATGAGGCAGAACATGCTTGTCGTTGCAAGTTTTATATTGTCAACCATCATATTGAAAGTCATATCCAAGGAAAATGTTAGCGGCTTCTGCTTCTCGGCTTCTATTCTATGGATAATTATGATACTGATAGTAGTTTCTGCGGTACAACTCTGGTTGAATTATAGAAATATTTCTTCTAAGGAACCAAAATACGACAAAATACTAAGTAGTGTTCGTCACGAGTACTCTAGTTTGCTGGACGAAGGAGAGCTGAAGGTTCTCAAAGATGCTGATGAAGATTGGGGAAAAAAGAAAAAACGTATAACAGGAGCTTGGATTTCCACACTTATCATATTGGTTTTGGCTGATATTGTGTTTCTTATCTTCTTACATAGATGAAAATACTTTTAGCGAATAAGTTTTATTACCGTCGGGGTGGTGATTGCATCTATATGATGAACCTCGAACAGCTGTTAAAAAAGCATGGGCATGAGGTAGCTGTATTTTCTCAGCAATATCATCAAAATCTTTCTTCGAAATGGTCAAAATACTTTCCTTCAGAGATGAAGGGTTTGAAAGTTCTGACGAGACCGTTTGGAGATGGAGAGACTAAGCGGAAATTCTGCAAACTCTGTGATGATTTTCATCCTGATGTAGTCCATCTTAATAATATTCATACACAGTTGTCACCAGTCATTGCAGAAATTGCTCATGAAAAAGGTATCCGTTTGGTATGGACATTACATGACTATAAACTGTTGTGTCCTCGTTATGACTGTCTACGTAGTGGAGAAAACTGTGAATTATGCTTTGATCCGAAAAATAAGGGAAACTGCTTTAAGTATTCTTGTATGAAAGGTGGTATGATTGGAAGCTGGATTGGATATAAGGAAGCAAAGAAATGGAATAAGGGGAGATTGGAAAGTTATACCGATACATTCATTTGTCCTTCATATTTTATGCAGGAAGAAATGGAAAAAGGTGGCTTTGACAGGAATAAACTTATCACGCTTTGCAATTTTATAGATGTAGAAAAGTGTAAAAGGCAAGATTATACTAAAGAGAATTATTATTGTTATGTAGGACGTTTGAGCCATGAAAAGGGTGTAATGACTTTGCTGGAAGCCGCCAATCGGTTGCCTTACCGGCTTGTCATAATCGGTGACGGTCCTTTGGCGAGTGAATTAAAAGCTAAGGCACATTCTCAAATTGAGTTTGTCGGTTATAAGGATTGGGATGAGATTAAAGAACTGGTTGGTAAAGCTCATTTTTCTGTAATTCCATCGGAATGGTATGAAAATAGTCCTTTGTCAGCCATTGAAGCGAAATGTCTCGGTACTCCTGTTCTTGGGGCTCGGATTGGTGGTATTCCTGAGTTAATAGATGAAGGAAATAGTGGTATGACGTTTGAATCCAAGAATGTCGAAGATCTTAAAGAAAAAATAGAATTGATGTGGAACGCATCATTTGATTGTAAAAAGATTGCAGAGTCAGCAATGAAGCGGTATAATGCTGAGAAATATTATCAGAATATAATAAACGTTTTTAAGTGCCCAACTGCATAAGGACAATATTTTTTCTTATATTATATGTTTCTTGCTTTTATAATTATTAATATTAAAAAATGATTTTCAGCTATATTCTTACATTACTTGCTCCTTTGTTAGGAAGTGCAAGAGCACTTATAGGAAGTAAATTATCGAACGGCGATTTTTTCTCAAAGGATTATACAACAATATTGAAAGGACTTTGTTGTTTGATAGTTATTTATGTTCACATTTCTGTTAATAATGGTAATCGTTTGCAGGATGCTATCTCTTCTTTTGGATATGTAGCAGTAACAATTTTCTTTCTTATTTCGGCTTATGGTATGCTATTGAGTTCTGAAAAAAAAGAAAATTATCTTAAACACTTTTGGAGAAATCGACTTATATCGTTACTGATACCTGTCCTTTTTGTAAATGTGACAGTTTTCATTTTTGCATCAATTCGGGGGTTACTTCTTTGGCAAAGTTTATACGAGATAAATGGATATGTTTTTGTGCTGTTGCAATTTTGTGTATTGTTCTATATTGTAGAATGGATAAAAAGAAAATGGTTTGTTAATAACTGGAGGCTTGGAGATGGATTGCTTATTGCTGGTGTGGTAATGTCTAGCTTTTGTCTTTATATTTTTGCTTATACTAATATTAGTTCCAAGTCTGGTTGGTGTTTTGAACGAATGGGATTAGTTTGGGGAATCTTATTATATCGATATTTTGATAGAATAAAGAAATGGATGGATAACCATAGATTGGTTAAATCGTTGATATTATGTATTATATGCTCATTAATAGGTGTTGCTTATTTGAAATATAAGTTTGTCTGGTTTTGGGGAGCTTTTATGTTAAAGATTGTCTTGGGATTTATGATTATCATGTTCCTCTTTACAGCTACATCAAACAGACGTTTCAATAATCGTATTAGTTTATGGCTTGGTAATATTTCTTACGAGGTGTACCTTAGTCACGGTCTAGTGATTGATACACTCGCGTATTATTGTGGTGGTCTTAATTCTGGATGGTTTATTTTATTTACTGTAACATTGACTTTAATATTAAGTACTTTGATTCATACAATAGATAAACCAATCGTAAAAAAATTAAGATATAAGTCTCGTTAATTTTCTCATAGCTACTAATATATGTCAATTGGATATATTTCTATGATTATTTTGAAGGAATTTTGATATTTTTTCTACATTTAAAAATGTAGAATGTTACCAATTTTTAAATATATAATATACAATTATGGCAAATAATAATATACCGCGTCCTACGGACGCATCAATCATTTTGACGTATCGCTGTCCTATGCGGTGTGTCATGTGCAATATCTGGAAGAATCCGACAAATAGAAAAGAAGAACTGAAACCTGAAGACTTAAAATGTCTGCCAAGATTGAAATTCATCAACTTGACGGGTGGTGAACCATTCATCCGTGAGGATTTGGATCAAATCGTGGAGGAATGCTACAAGCATGCACCACGTATCGTAATTTCTACTTCTGGTTGGTTTGAGGATCGGGTTATCGCATTGGCAAAGAAGTTTCCAAATATCGGCATCCGTATTTCCATTGAGGGCCTGAGTCAGAAAAATGATGAATTACGTGGTCATGCCGGTGGTTTTGATAAGGGATTGAGAACTCTCCTTAAACTGAAACACATGGGGCTGAAAGACATTGGCTTTGGCTGTACGGTATCAAATAACAATTCCAAGGATATGCTGAGTCTTTATCAGTTGTCTCAGGCTATGGGAATGGAATTTGCTACTGCTGCTTTCCATAATTCCTATTATTTCCATAAGGAGGATAATGTGATTACGAATAAGGATGAGGTTTGCGATGATTTCAGACAGTTGATTAACTGGCAACTTAAAGAGTCCAGTCCAAAGAGTTGGTTCCGTGCCTGGTTTAACATGGGACTGATCAACTATATTGAAGGAGGCAGGAGGATGCTTCCTTGTGAGGCTGGAACGGCTAACTTCTTTATTGATCCTTGGGGTGAGGTGTATCCTTGTAACGGGATGGAAGAGAAGTGCTGGAAAGAGAGCATGGGAAATATCCATGAGAAACCGTTTATGGAAATATGGGAGTCGGAACAGGCGCAGCATGTGCGTCAGATGGTCCGAAAATGCCCGAAGAATTGCTGGATGGTTGGTACTGCCAGTCCTGTAATGCACAAGTATGTTAAATATCCGGCAAAATGGGCTTTGAATAACAAACTCCGCAGTATGCAGGGTAGACCGGCATGCATTGATCCCAAATGGTGTGACGTTGGGCAGGACCCACGGCAAGGTGATCTGAGAGAGAAAGTGTAACCATTTCTTAAGTTATTATCCTTGCTATTTTGATTGTAAGGATAATAACTTATTTCCAAATATCTTTATGAAAATTGTTGTGACTGGCACTCGTGGTATTCCGAATATCATGGGGGGTGTGGAAACGCATTGTGAGGAATTGTTCCCTCGGATTGCTTCGCGTGGTTTTGACGTGACTTTGATTCGTCGTTCAAACTATGTCCAGGATGATTTGAAGGAGTGGAAAGGGGTGAAACTCGTTACGATTCCGTCGCCAAGAAAGAAATCATTTGAGGCTATTATTCATACTTTCAGGGCTATTTTAAAAGCGAAAACTCTTCATGCTGATGTGGTGCATATCAATGCTATTGGGCCGGCATTGTTGACGCCAATGGCTCGAGCCTTGGGCATGAAGGTGGTGTTTACACACCACGGTGCTGATTATGAACGGGATAAATGGGGGAAAGCTGCAAAGATAGTCTTGAAATTAGGAGAGCGAATGGGAGTGAAGTATGCTGATGAAGTGATAGTCATCTCTCATGCAATCAAGGATTCTATTGTTCAGAAGTATGGGCGCACTGAGCATGTTCACCTGATTTATAATGGGGTACCGAAACCGGAGATTTGTGATTATCCGGAGTATTTTTCTGAATTAGGTATTGAAAAAGGAAAGTATGTCTTGGGTATGTGCCGTTTTGTGCCGGAAAAGAATCTGCATCACTTAGTAGAAGCAATGAACCAGTTGAGAAGAAATAAAGATTTGAAAATTGGTGAGCCTGGTGGCATAAAATTGGTATTGGCTGGTGATACGGATTTTGAAGATGACTATTCTCGAGGTTTGAAAGAAATGGCCAGAAAGAGTGGGGTAATACTTACTGGTTTTGTCAAGGGGAGAAAACTTCATTCTCTGTTGACAAATACCTGCTGTTATTGTCTGCCCTCTTCTCATGAAGGTCTTCCTATTGCTCTATTGGAGGCAATGAGTTATGGTGTGAGGGTCTTGGTCAGTGATATTCCGGCCAACAAGGAGATCGGTCTCCCTGATTCGGATTACTTTCACTGTGGTAATGTGGGGGAATTGGCATCCAAATTGAAACAGATAATAACGCATCCGCTGGAACATGTGAAGTATGATATGAGTAAGTATGACTGGGACAAGATCGCAGAACAAGTGGTTGAGGTATATCATCAATTGGAAAAATAACAAGTGGATATTACACAACTTTTCTTTCAACTCATCCAGGTTGCTATCAGTAAGCGGAATCATTTGGATGTTACTCCGTCTTTCGAAGAATGGAAAGTATTATGTGAGATTTCGAACCAGCAGAGTCTTATGGCTGTCTGTTTTTCTGGTGTAGAAGCTTTGCCAAAGGAACAAATGCCGGACAAAAACATGATTATGCTTTGGTTCGGATATACACATAATATAGAGTTGAAAAACTCGGAGATGGATGAGGAATGTGGGAGGCTGTGCAAAGACTTCACACAATTGGGGTATGATAGTTGTATCTTGAAAGGTCAAACAAACCGTTTTTATTATCCTGAGAATCTTCGTTCCAGGAGGAATCCCGGTGATATTGATATATGGGTATATCCAAAAGGTAATAAAGCGGACCCTGTAAAGCAGACAATACTTCTCTTGGAGAAAAAGAAGGTGATCAAGTCGCTGGCTTATCTTCATGCGGAACTGATTCCAGTTGACAGTATACCTGTTGAGGTTCATTTTCGGCCTACCTTTCTGAATGATCCTTTAAGGAATTATCGTTTGCAGAAATGGTTTGATAATCATCGGGGAGAATGTACAAACATACAGACCATAGACAAGGATATTACTATCCCGATGCTGAGGCCAGTATATAATATTATTTTCCAACTGATACATATCTATCGTCACCTGCTGGATGAGGGTATCGGCCTGAGACAAGTTCTTGATTATTATTTTCTGCTTATTTCTACAGTGGCGGAGTTGTCGCCTGCGGAGATGGAGGAGATAAACAAATGGTTGTCTCATTTCGGGTTAAGGAAGATTGCTTCTGCGTTGATGTACGTCTTACATAAAGTATTCGGGTTGGAAGAGCACTATATGATTATTGATCCGTCAAAGAAAGATGGAGAGTTCCTGCTTTCGGAGATCATGACGGCGGGGAACTTCGGACATTTTGACCCAAGACTAAAAAAGTTGGGAGGCAGGGTGCATACCACGTCTTATCAGGTAAGACATGCTTTACGGAGGTATAACAGGAATATGCGTTTCTTTACGAGTTATCCGAGTGAAGTGTTTTGGGAGCCTATAGTCCGTGTCTGTCATTTCTGGTGGAGGAAATTTAAACTGTGGAAATACTAAGTCTGAAAAGAGAAAAAACAATGATGTTAATCTCACGAATAGCATCAAAGATCAATTTTCATGATTAATAGTTTCTGTAGGATAGACAGTCAAGTTGTTAAGGAAGATACAATATTTGTTAACTTCTTCCGTAGTATTCGGCCTGCGGGATGACCGGATGCTGGTACCTGTGGACCGGAAGCGGGGGCAGCTGCTCCTGAGTGAAGTCCTGGGCGGGGGTAATTTCGGGAAGTTCTTTACGAAGTATGACCATTTTACCCGTCAGGGCAGGGTGAAGAAGTATTTCCTGAAGATCTACCGTAACCTCCATTTCATCCGTCTGTATCCTTCTGAAGCCCTCAGTGAGCCCCTGTTCCGTACCTGGCATTTCCTGTGGCGGATAGGGAAGAGCGCCTGACGTGGAAGGTCCCGAATCGTATCCGTATCATTCCGCCTTGTTATTGGCCACCTTACCTTGCAGGGCTTCGATTGAATCAACAAAAACAATTGTTTCTATTGATTGATTCTATTTTCCATAAAAAACACGACAAATTATTGTCCATTTCCATTTTATTTACTATCTTTGAACTATAATTCTGTTAGAGTATGCCTCCGACCATAGTAACCTTGAGTATAATCCTGTTTTTTAGGAGATATAAATTGGACACATACCAAGGGGAAGAAGAGTATTTCTCAATCAGAAGATTTTCTACTCATACAATTTGACACTTAAAAAATAAAATAATTAATAAACCTAAGAGATTATGACTAATAGATTGTTAACAAATAATCAGAAACTCTTAAAAGAAATTGTAGCTCAAGAGTTTGAAGAAAATAAAGATAATTATAAAGAAGAAAATAGTTTTTTTGAATATTTTACTGCGAATCAAATTCTTAAGACACTAAATCTTAGTGATGATGAAATCCTTGAAGGAATAACAGGAGGTGGAAATGATGGAGGCTGTGATGCCATCTATATATTTATAAATGGCGAAGCTGTAACTTCTGATCAATTAGAAACTTTAGAAGTTGGAAGAGGTACTGTTGTAGAAATAGAAATAAAAATAATTCAATCTAAAGAACAATTTTCTTTTGGGGAAGATGCAATACAACGATGGAAGACTGTGTCTGAAAACTTGCTGACCATTGATTCATTAGATAATTACAAAACCAGATATGCAGAAAGCATTCTTGATAAATTTAAATTTTTTGGTGATATTATAACGAAATTTATTAGATATAAAATAAAAATTCATATATCTTATTATTATGCTTCTTTGGCCCCTCAAAATATACATCCTAATGTCTTGCAGCAAAAAGAAGAATTGATAAGTAAAGTTAAAGCCATATACCCTTCTTCCATAGTTTCTGTAGAATTTTTAGGAGCTGATAGATTGATGAATCTGTATAACACAGATAATGACTATACTGATGTCTTAGAGTTTTCAGATCAGCCTATATCGTTGGCTGCTAATGAATATGTTGCTCTTGTTAATTTAGCTACTTATTTTAATTTTATTACAGATGATAATAGAGGCTTGAGAAATAGTATTTTTGAAGCAAATGTCCGCGATTATCAAGGAAACAATAGTGTTAATTCTAGCATTGCAAAAACTTTGGAAGAACCATCTAAGGAAGACTTCTGGTGGCTAAATAATGGTGTGACTATTATAGCGTCAGAGCTTATTCCTATGACAAATAGATCTTTGAAAATTAAAAATCCAGAAATAGTGAATGGCTTACAAACTTCAAGGGAAATATTTAATTTCTATTCAAGCTCGTTAGAATTGCTAAAGTCTGAAAAACGGAATATTTTAATTCGTATTTTAAAACCAGAAGATGAAACATCTAGGGATAAAGTAATTTTTGCAACAAATAATCAGACTAGTATTCCAAAATATTCTTTAAGAGTTACTGATACTATTCATCTTCAGATAGAATTGTATTTTAAAAGTAGAGGGCTATATTATGATAGACGGAAAAATTACTATAAAAACCAAAAAAAGAAGACATCGGATATTATTGGTGTTTCTTTTTTAGCGCAGTGTTTAATAACTTTAATTCTAAAAAAACCGGATTTTGCGCGTGCAAGACCTTCCACATTACTTACGGACGATGAAACGTACAAAGAACTCTATGAAAATCCTCATGATTTAGAATCATACTATAATGTCGCCAGAATTGGAAAATATATAAAAAGTATTGTGATGACCTCTGAATTGCCGCAACCAGAAAAGAATGATATACTATTTTATGTTATTTATGCAGTAGTTGCAAAAAGATTAAACTCTAAGAACATAACATTTGAAAATTTAAAGACTTTTGATTATAAGAGTTTGACAGAGGAAGAGGTAAATAATTCGGAACAACTTGTTTTTGAAGCTTATAATGAAGCTGGAAGAAATAGCAGAGTGGCAAAAAGTTCAGATTTTATTAATAAGGTGATTTCCAAAATGGATTTAGAAGATTAAGAAATCTTTTATTGTCCAGGATATTTAAATCTGAAATAATTATTCTTCAAACAGCCACAATTGATCGTTTCTTTGGACTTTTATTTTGATTCATATGGTGATATAAACATGATAGGTAATCAGCGGGCCCTAAATAATGTAAACCACCACTTGAACGTAAGTCAATCGTAAAAAATTTCTAATTATCTTTGCCACCGTATTTCAAACATTATCAAATATGGAGACAAAAGAATATTTTGAAAGCGTGATGCAGGGTTTCAACCAGAACCGCAACGGCAGGAGCCAGCGGAAGTACTGCACGGATAACGGAGTTGATTACAAATGGCTGTTGGATTACGAGATTATCGTCCCAAATGTCCATAATAACCATTTCTGTTGTGTTCACCTATGATCATGAATATCTCTGGAAATATGTTTGACTTTTTCTTCGTTTTTCTCCGTTTCTCGATGGACAGCACGGCAGTGCCTCAGGAGGAGTTCCGGGATATGGACTGGAGGGGGCTGTTTGCCTTTGCCCGGAAACAGGCGCTGGTAGGGGTGTTGTTTGACGGGATCCGGCGACTGCCGAAGGAAATGGCTCCGCCTGAGGGGATCCTGTTGCAGTGGCTCTCGGCCAGTGAACAGATCCGGAAACAGAATATCAGACTGAATGCTGAGGCTGTAAGGGTGTGGACGAAGTTTGCCGGGGACGGGCTGGCTGGCTGTATCCTGAAAGGACAGGGGAATGCACTGTTGTACCCGGATGTGTATGCCCGGATGCCGGGGGATATAGACATCTGGGTGTGGCCTGTCTCTTCCGGCTTGGACGTGAACAAGGGAGGCGGACTTGACCGGAGCGTGGGCCTGAGAGGGCGCAGAGATCGGATCATCAGGTATGTCCATCGGTTTACTGGAAACACGAAACTTTGGTATCATCATATCGGGTTCGACTCGGCAAGGGGCGTTCCTCTGGAATTGCATTTCACTCCTTGCCCGATGAATGCGCTGTGGTATAACCGCAGACTTCAGCGGTGGTTTGAGAAGAATGCGGAGGCCCAGTTTTCCAATTTTGTCGATCTGCCGGATGGTGCAGGGAGGGTGGCTGTGCCTACTTCTGCCTTTAACAGCATCTACCAGTTGTCCCATATCTATCATCATTTCTTCGATGAGGGCGTGGGCCTCCGGCAACTCATGGATTACTATTATGTGCTGACCAGGGGAAAGCAGGAATGGGATGGGGAGGAATATGCCCGTCAACTCCGGTATCTGGGGCTGTATCATTTTGCCGGGGCCGTCATGTACGTCTTGTCCGTAGTATTCGGTCTGCGGGATGACCGGATGCTGGTACCTGTGGACCGGAAGCGGGGGCAGCTGCTCCTGAGTGAAGTCCTGGGCGGGGGCAATTTCGGGAAGTTCTTTACGAAGTATGACCATTTTACCCGTCAGGGCATGGTGAAGAAGTATTTCCTGAAGATCTACCGTAACCTCCATTTCATCCGTCTGTATCCTTCTGAGGCCCTCAGTGAACCCCTGTTCCGTACCTGGCATTTCCTGTGGAGGATAGGGAAGAGCGCCTGACGTGGAAGGTCCCGAATCGTATCCGTATATCATTTCACCGCCTTGTTATTGGCCACCTTACCTTGCAGGGCTTCGATTGAATCAACAAAAACAATTGTTTCTATTGATTGATTCTATTTTCCATAAAAAACACGACAAATCATTGTTCATTTCCATTTTATTTACTATCTTTGAACCGTTGATCTACTGAAACACCACGGCTGTGAATCACCTCTTTGTCGTTCTTGTTTCAGTCCCCCTCGTCCGACAACCCTTCACCTAATCTGATCAGCTGCTAAGAAAAACAAATAGAATTAATCAATAAGTCTTATGATCATGAAGTATTACGTTAACAATCGGCAACAAGATGGTAATGGTTACAATCATGAAGTTCATAAAGAGGGGTGCTATTGGATGCCCTCAAATGTAACGTATTTAGGTGAGTTTTATTCCGATAAAGATGCATTGACGGAGGCCAAGAGATATTATGCTGATGCTGATGGATGTGCACATTGTTGTCCTGATATCAATCATGGGTGATGCGTATTGTCTATGCTTCCTTGTCATTCTCGTTCTTTTCTATTATGAAAATCTTATGTGAAATTATAGTCTGATTACTACTAATGGAATACAATATATATTGTGATGAAAGTTGTCATCTTGAACGTGATGGTATCAAAGTAATGGTTTTAGGAGGAGTTTGGTGTCCTAAAGATGCGAAAGACAAGGCCTTCAGAGAACTGAGGAATTTAAAGTCGAAGCATGGCCTTAAACTGACTAATGAATTAAAATGGAATGCGGTTTCTATGTCGAAGCTGGCGTATTACGAAGACGTAATGGCTTATTTTTTCAATAATAGCGATTTGCATTTTAGAGCATTAGTTGTTCCTGATAAAAGCCAACTTCATCATGAGGACTATCTGCAAACCCATGACCAGTTTTATTACAAGATGTATTTTGACATGCTTAAAGCTCTTATAGATCCCATAAATACATATAATATTTATTTGGATATTAAGGATACTCAAGGTGGTAAAAAGGTTGAAAGACTTCGAGATGTACTTTGTAATAATGCTTTAGATTTTAATAAGAACTGCATTAATAAAATTCAACAAGTCAAGTCTCATGAGGTTGAACTGATTGAACTGTCTGATTTTTTAATAGGTGCCGTTATGTATACTAATAGAGGATTAACAACAAGTTCTGCAAAGCTTGAATTAATTAGTCAAATGAAAAGCAAGTCAACTTATTCATTGACGAAGTCTACTCTTTTGAGGGAGAACAAGGTTAATATCTTTATATGGAAAGGAAGAAATAAGCAATGAGTGTATCTGCCCAAAAATTACCCCCAAAAATCTATCTTAATGATTATGGTGGAGATTATCACCGTTATATAGATGCTGTTTATCAAATCTTCAAGCATGATTTTATTGACCATAAGCCTAAAGTGGGAGATCTTGTCTTCAAATTAAAATTTAATCCCTTATATCAAGATAGAGCTTATACATTTTATCACATGACCCATAAAGGTATGGATGAGGCCAATAGAACTCCTGATTTACGTCGATGTGAAAGAATGCCTTGGTGTAAGCCTGGAATAGAGAATACAGAAAAATTTTCTTTGAAATTCTGGGAAGAAGAGAGAAAAGGCAAAACAAGAATATGTATTTGGCTTGAAGTAGAAGATGATACCGTAGATAAGCAATGGGAGAATAACTATTTCATCGTGCTTGATGTTCGAAATGGGTACATCTTACCTTGGACAGCATTCTGTGGTGAATTCCATCATGAAATAGAAAAGAAACAAAAGGAGTATGAAAAGTGGAAGACAACGATTGGTAGAAAGCAATATACGCTCTATTCACTGGCTAAAGAGATCATGAATCGAAAAAAGCAAGGGCCGTCTGAATATCAGACGACCCCGTAACTCTTTCAACAACAATGGTTGATGAGATAATGCAAAGTTAACCTAAATTATTGAATAAACAAAAATATATCACACCAGTTTAATATTATTAAAGATTTATTTATCTTTATATATTTATGCCTAACTAATTTGAAAAATTGTGCCATTTTAATCCTAAAGAAATATACGTATAGGAATTGGGTACTAACAGAATCTAACAGGGAATATACATGGATCATTTCTTTGACTTTATCGTAAACCACCACTTGGATTGTAGGTCAATCATAAAGAATTTCAGAGTATCTTTGCCTCTGTATTTCAAACATTATCAAATATGGAGACAAAAGAATATTTTGAAAGCGTGATGCAGGGTTTCAACCAGAACCGCAACGGCAGGAGCCTGCGGAAGTACTGCACGGATAACGGTGTTGATTATAAATGGTTGTCGGATTACAAGAAGGTCTATTCGCCATCGAAGTCTGTCTGTATGGTGACCATTTTGGTCATTGTGTTATAGAGGAAATCATTCGAATATAACGACTTAATTTTACTGTGAAAGATTTGGAAAGTAAGATAAAGTTGCTTATATTTGCCCAGGAATGAGAAATTACATCAAAATAGATCAAGGCAAGGTGAGCATCAAAGTTTCAGTGTTCATTTTCAAAGATGGAAAGTCATGGGTAGTTTACTGTCCATCTCTTGACCTGTCTGGCTATGACATAACGGAAGAGGGAGCCAAGAAAGATTTTGACTGGATCCTCCAAGACTGGCTGAATACACAGACCAGCAATAAAACCCTTGATGAAGACCTTAAAAAGCATGGTTGGACCGCAGATCAAAGTAAGTGGTCAGAACCAGATTTCAAAGAACTACTTGAAAAAGATCATTTGATGGATTCCGTTATGGAAAAGTCCCATTTCGTGAAGACAAGTATTGAGGTTGAAGCTTACTGCTAATAAATTCGTACAAGTTAAGCAATATTCCCCTTTCCACATTCCGGAACTATCTTGCTTACGAAGGTTGGTCAAAAAGCAAACAGAAGCGTGGTGACGGTCATGAAAAATGGATAAAAAAAGGATGTCTCCGTCCTGTTATCTTGCAAACCCATATTGATCCTGTTCCTGAATTTATTGTCAAGTCAAACCTCAGAACAATGGGAGTTGGCCGTAAAGACTTCCTGGCATGGTTGTGGAACAGGTAAAACAAATCATAGAAGTATGATTACGCTGAAAGGTGTTGATCCAAGAATGATAGCAAACAACCTGGAGTCATCGAACCTGATGCATCCGGGTGAAATGATTAAGGATGAAATAGAAAGTCGTGGAATGACGTAGAAAAGACTCGCTGATATGGGTATTTCTATGTCTGTTCTCAATGAAATGCTTAACGCCAAACGCTCTGTGACTATTGAATATGCCCTCCTTCTGGGGGCTGCGCTCGGAATTGATGCTGACACCTGGATTGGCTTGCAGGTGGATTATGACAAGCAGAAGGCCTGTTATGATAAATCCTTCCTCAAACGTTTGGAAAACATAAGGAAAAGTGCTGCGGTGTTGTAGATGGGAAAGGATATTAATGTCATTCAAATGCGGTCTTTTTCTTCCTATTCAGCAAGGATATTGATGTTTTATAGCATCGGTCAACAAAATCGGTGTCTTTTTCGTTAAGACGATATGAGCATCCACGAAAAGGAACTGGTACATGTCCACTTTTAACAAAGAAAAAGAGACTTTTTAATCTGAAATGTCTACTTTTGTAAAATAAAAGAAGCTAAAAATAACATATATGTCTACTTTTAAAAATTTAAATCTTTAAAAATTATTTCTAGTGTCTACGAAAAGGGACTGGTACAAGCAAATTACACGAATCTTGGAAAAGCGGACAAAATAACTTATATTTGCCTTGTAAAAACGGACAGTATATGATTAAGCGCAAAATCGATTCTTATATAGAGCATTATTACAGGCATACGGATAAGGCCCTTCTGGTTGATGATGCCCGTCAGGTGGGTAAGACGTATTCCATCCGAAGATTTGGCCATTCTAATTTTAAGAGTTTTATCGAAATTAATTTCGTGAATATGCCCGAAGCTGTCAGCATTTTCAAGAATGCAGTCAGCGGCGATGATCTGTTGCTGCGCTTGAGTGCTTTTACGGACCAGCCTCTTATAAGAGGCAAGACCCTGATCTTCTTTGATGAGGTCCAGAAATGCCCGGAGATAGTCACTGCCATGAAATTTCTTGTAGATGAAGGGAGCTATCGGTATATTATGAGCGGTTCCCTGCTTGGGGTGGAATTGAAAAGCCTTTCTTCAGCTCCGGTGGGATATATAGACATAAAAAGCATGTTTCCCATAGATTTTGAAGAATTCCTGGATGCATTGGGCGTTGCCCGTAGAATTGTGGACCAACTTCGCGAGTGCTTTACCGACAGGAAACCTGTGGATGAAGTGATTCACGGGCGTCTGATGCAGCTCTTTCGACTTTATCTGGTAGTGGGCGGAATGCCGGCTGCTGTACAGAAGTATCTGGATACGAATAACCTGCAGGAGGTAATGGCAGAACAACGGGCCATTATCCGGTTATATCAACTGGATATATCCCAATATGCCCCGGATGACAAACTTTATTTGAATGATATCTTCGATTTGATTCCATCAGAACTGAATGCCAAGAACAAACGTTTTATCCTGAAGGATATCAACGAGAACCTGAAGTTCAGCCGCTATGAAAGCAGTTTCTTGTGGATGAGCCATGCAGGAGTGGCGTTGCCAACCTATAATGTGGAGGAGCCAGTTCCGCCACTGAAACTGGTGCGTTCGAGGAATCTTTTCAAACTTTTCCAAAATGATGTGGGACTGCTGGCTTGCCTGTATGCTGCCGGTTTGCAACTCAGGATATTGAATGGCGAAAAGAATATCAATTTCGGATCTGTCTTTGAAAACTTTGTGGCTGAGGAACTTCATACACACGGTTTTGAACTTTATTATTTCAACAGCAAGAAACAGGGTGAGCTGGACTTTATTTTTGAACTGAACGGCTATACGGTGCCAGTCGAAGTCAAGTCGGGTAAGGACTATGATCGTCATAATGCATTGACACACGTGATGGCAGATGAACAATACGGTATTCCCATGGCCTATGTGCTGTGTAATGATAACGTCAGGGTCAAAGGCAAACTGGTTTATCTGCCGGTCTATATGACCATGTTCCTTCAAAAGGAGCAGTCTTCTCCATTGACCTATAAGGCGGACCTGAGCGGGCTAAGGAAGTAACGGCAAAGGATGAATCGTAGAAGGAATTATGGTGAGTACAAAAGTCTTTGATAGACTGCTCTTTCTCTACAATACGGAAGACAATAATATGATACCCGGCCAATTAGTCAACCCATTCCAATCTTTTCAATTTTACTCTTAACTCAAAGTCTGGAGCACTTTGGAGTGCCTATCTGATACGGTATGTACATCAATTGGGTACGAACTAATATCATTTTTGCGTTTTCTTTGATGAAATAGTGGCAAGATTGGTGGTGTGATCAAAACTTTTTGCTAACTTTGCAAAAAATAGATAGTATATGGCTATAGTAATTAAACCAATACCGGTTCTTACGGGTAAAGCTGCTGAACGGTTCAATAGGCTGGCAGAAAATGTCTCTGCCAGGAGGCATACTATTATTACAGAGGATATGCGACAGGCTATCAAGCGTATGCAGGAGCGTTCGCGCAAACTTGTTATTAAGTAAGCTAAGAATAGTAGACAAATGAGTTCATTTGACTACGATATTATTGAACGCTGTGAGTTCTATCCATTGTCTGAAGAACTTGCAGCGTTACCGTTTCATTGTGGAAACAGCGAAGGCGATACGGATCTTGAGGACTTTTTTCATAATGGAGCATTGCTATATGCTAAAGAACGACTTGGCAAGACATATTGCTTCATTGATAACAACGGTGACCACACACAGGTAGTAGCATTCTTCACTGTGTCCAACGATAGTGTGAAGACTACCTTTATTCCTAAGAGTTCTACTAATAGAGTTCAACGCAAGGTCCCCGGACCAAAGCATCTTCGCTCTTATCCAGCTGTTCTCCTTGGAAGATTGGGCGTGAATAAGCCCTTTCAAGGAAAGAATTTATTTGTAGGACAACAAGTAATCAATTACGTTAAGACTTGGTTTATTGATGAAGATAATAAAACCGGTTGCCGATTCCTTGTAGTGGATGCTTACAATAAGGAAAATGTTTTGAATTTCTATCTCCGCAACAAATTCAAGTTCCTTTATACGTCAGAATATGATGAGCGAGAGGCTACTCATATCGAAGAAGGAGAAACACTTCATACTCGGTTGATGTTCCTTGATTTGATGTATACGGATATAGTGGAGAAACCCAAACTTTAGAAATAATAAGTTTGTATTGTTCTTCGGTAACTCTATATCATTAATACTTGGAGTACCCTGCTGATACGGTATGTACATCAATTGGTACAGATCGTTTCTCGGAAGACACTGGGAGATTAGCGAAATTCAAGGGGGAAACGAATAACAGAATCAGGAAAATGACATACGAAGAAATTTGGCGGAAGATAAAGGGTATGTCACAGAAACAGCGGAGTATGCTTGCGTATGAAATGACATTGACGGGTTTCAATGTCGGATATATTCATCCGCATTATTACTTTGACGCCAGGTCTGTTCATGATATTTTGTTCTATCCGCCCCATGGACAGTATGAGATACAGGACTCCGACGGCAAATACTATGATGCGTTGAAGGAAATCATGAAGAATGATAAGGAGATACATATCCAATTTAAACGATGCCCGTGGCTTCCTCGCCTCATCAATGACCGGCGGGAGGGGAAAGTGATCAGGTCATATATCTGCTCACGGTTCAACTGCGGGTATGTCAATGCATGGTACCGTATCCTGCCTGGCGACAGTCTGGCTGGTGAACGTCCGCGCTCGCTGTTTATCATGAAGAAGGATGGCAGCGAGGCGGTATACAGGATGCCGGCCGTGCAGGGAAAGGACATGACTTTTACTTTATTGTAACGGTACGATATAGAGAAAAAACACAAACACTTTTTGATGCTATAAGTTAATGAAATGAGCAACCGGAACGGTAGTCTGCTAAGAGGCCTGGCAATCGTTTCGGATCTGTTGCTCCTGAACGTTTGCACATGGGTTTATACGGAGGTCATTGGCTTACCGGTACAATGTCAATTGTAGAGCTCAGTCCGCATATGCTCAAGCATGCGGAAGTCTACTCCTGGCTTATTTCCAAATAATGGTGCGCTATTTCGCAAAACCCGGAATTACAGGCTGGGCGCAGGTAAGGTTTACTATAAAGAAAGCGATCTAAAAAAGTCTGTGAGCACTGTTTTTATATCTATTGTGACCTAAATGTGCCCTATCTTTTTTAATAATAAAGCTAACTACTTGATTCACAGGTAGCTAGCTTTTGTGTGTTGTGATTCCGCTGGAAATCCAACTATGTTAATTATTGTAAACTAAAAAGCACTGAATGCCTTATTTGAAGGGTTTTTGTAAATCTTAATTAACATTTGTATGGTTAAAGTAGTTTAAAATATCATTAATGTGTCACATTTTGTGTCACATTTTGCGTATCTTTGCAGATGACAAAGGGGATCAGACACGTATAATCAAATGTTAAAGATATGAAACGTACATGATTGTCTTTCGCCAAAGGGAATGAAAAGGGATTTTTTGTATCTTTGCCACAGTATAAATCCTTTAATCCTTTAGATATGGCGAATCAGAAGCAAGAAGTCTCCTTTTCAGA